>JAEUMW010000393.1 GCA_016791345.1 Betaproteobacteria bacterium
ACCGGCGGCTTCTCGCTCGCCTATGGCGAGCGCGTGAAAGGCACGGGCCGTGTCGATCCCGGCCATCCGCACAGCGAGTACCTGCTGATGGCGGCGCAGCTCGGCGTGGTCGGTCTGGTCGCATTCGTCGGCATGCTGGTCACGCACTGGCGGGTCGCACGCCGTGTGTCACCGCCGCTCGATCGCAGCCTGGCGACGGGGCTCGTGCTGGCGATGGCGTTGGGATGCCTGTTCAACACCCTGCTGCTCGACCATTCCGAGGGGCTCTTCTACTGCTGGCTGATCGGCGTGCTCGGCGCCGGCATGGCGCCGCGGGCCACGCCGGCTTGATGGACAAGCTCGCAGGCGCGCGCGAGAATCGGCGCACCCTGGGCGGGTGCGGCTTGACGGATGCCGCTTCTCGCCCTCCCCGGCCATCACCATGAAAACCATTTCCGCGTACGTCATCGCCTTCAACGAGGCCGACAAGATCGAGGCCGCCGTCTCGAGCGTGCTCTGGGCCGACGAGGTGATCGTCTGCGATTCGGGCAGCACCGATGGGACGGCGGAGATCGCCGAGCGGCTCGGCGCGCGCGTCGTGCAGATTCCCTTCCACGGTTTCGGCGATCTGCGCAATCGCGCCATTGCCGCGTGCGGCTGCGACTGGATCTTCAGCCTGGATGCGGACGAGCGCTGTACGCCGGAGACGCGCGACGAGATCCTCGATCTGCTCGCCGGCGACCCGCCGCACGACGTGTATCTGGTGCCGCGCCGCAACTGGATGATGGGTCGCTGGATCCGTTTCGGCGGCTGGTACCCGAACTACCGGCAGCCGCAGCTTTTCAGGCGCGGCGCCCTGAGCTACACGCTGGAGCCGGTGCACGAAGGCTACACGAACCACAGCCCGCGCGGCCTGGGTCATCTGCATCAACCGATCTGGCAGGTGCCGTTTCGCAACTTCGACGAGATCATCCGCAAGATGAACCGCTACTCGACGCTCGGCGCGGTCAAGCTGGAACGCGAGGGTGCGACGATGTGGCGGGCCCTGGGTCACGGCATCTGGGCGTTCATCAAGCATTACTTCATCAAGCTCGGCTGCCTCGACGGCTGGGCCGGGTTCGTCATCGCCTTCGGCAACCTCGAAGGGAGCTTCTGGCGTCACGCCAAGTGCCGGGAACTCACGCAGGACTGGAGCGCGCCCAGGCAGGAACCGCTGGTGCGTCCGCCGCGCCCGTGAGCAGCCCACCGCCGGTCCACGTCGTCGAGCCGACGCTGGAAGGCGTCTCCGGTCACGCGCTCAACGTCGTCAGGAGCCTGTGCGTGGCCGGTTCGGGACTGACGTTCCATCTCTGGGTCGGGCGCGCAGCCGTGCTGCCCCAGCTGGAAGGTGTAGCGAGCGCCATCCATCCCTATTTCCGCCGCCGCCTGCGCAAGCCCCAGGCGTGGTGGCTTTATCGCCGCCTGCTGCGCCAGCCCGGGCGCATCGTGGTGACGACTGCCGGCACGCTCGACCTGTACGCGCTCGACTGGGCTGCCGGCCGGCCGATCCCGCCGGGCAAGGTGTTCCTCTATTTCCATCAGGTACGTCGACTGGGCGAGCGCAAACTCGCGCGCTTCCGGGCGATCGCGGCGAAACAGCCGCATCTCACCCTGCTCGGGACGACGCCGGCGATCGAGCAGGTCTTCCGCGACTGCGGGTTCGAGAACGCGACCACGCTCAGCCTGCCGCCGGGTCTCGACGCCGGCGCGTTCCCCGCGGAGCCGAGTCCCTTCCGCCATCTGCTGTATGCTGGCGCTGCGCGCGCCGACAAGGGTTTCGGTGCGATCGTCGATCTCGTCGCCCATCTGGCAG
>JAEUMW010000394.1 GCA_016791345.1 Betaproteobacteria bacterium
AGCTCCGCGACCCCGGCGTAGCTCGTCGGCACGAAACAGAAGAATCCGATCGCCGTGGTGAGGGTGCCGATGCCGAGCGAGCCGGCCACATGCAGCGTGGCGCGCTCGAGCGCGGCGCGATGCGCGGGGAGCACGGCGGCAAGCTCGCGGTAGCGCAGACAGAGGTAGATCGCGTAGTCAGCCCCGATGCCGATGTACATCACGGAAAAGGCGACCGAGATCAGGTTGAGCGAGCCCAGCGCCGCCGCGGCGAAGGTGGCGGTAAAGATGAGCCCGAGGATGAGTGCGATCTGCGTGGTGATCACCAGCCACAGCGAGCGCAGCCCGATGAGCATCACCAGGCTCACGCCGATGAACGATCCGACGCTCGCCATCTGCGCACCCAGGCTCGCGCTCTTGAGTTCGTCCAGGGAAAGCGCACCGTCCCCGGTCAGCCTGACCGTCACGCCGCTTGCCTGCGGGTCGAGCGCGGTGATCGCCTGTCTGATCTCCGCGATCAGGGCCTCGCCGGGCACCAGCGTGTCGAAGTCGAGGCGCGGCATGACTTCGATCATCACCCGCCGGTCACCCGGGTCCGTCTTCCGGCCGCTCATGAGCTCGATCCACGAAAGATGCGCGGGCGAGCCGGCGAGGTACGCGCGCAGCGTCCCGGCGATGCTCGCGAAGACGGGGCCGAGGTCTATGTCGTCCGTGCGCGCTTGCCCGATTGCCCGCTCGATCAGCGCGAAGAGGCCGCGCAGGCTGCGATCGGAGGAAACCTCGGCGAGGAACGGCTGTACCTGCGCGAGGCGCGCGGACAGCGTCTCCAGCTCGGGCAGGTCCGCGAAGAGCAGGCCGTTCTGGCGAAAGAAGGGGCTCTCCTGCGGAAAGAAGATCCACTGGAGGTGTTGCGTGTCGGATTGCAGCCGCTGGTAGAGTCGTGCGGCCGCGTCGCGCGCCTGGTCCGGCGTGGCACCGTCGATGACGATGACGATGGAGTCGCGCGACTGCGGGAAGGCCTTCTCGAACGCGAGCAGATCGCGCCGCCACGGCAGCGCGTCGGAGAGCACGTCCCCCGGATAGGTGTTGATGCGCAGATGGTGAACCGTGTAGTACAGCGCGCCGGCGGCGGACAGCACGGCCAGCCCGATCACCAGCACCGGCCAGCGCATGGCAAACGCAAGCCACGCTGCGAGCAGTCGCTCGATGCGGGCGGGCAGACCAGTTCTCTCCACGGTCAACGTATCATCCCTGTGCGCGGACTTTTCCGTCGTCCCAAATCCGTGTCCCATTGATCGTCGCAACCCGTGCTGCCCGAACCCGAGACCATCGTTCGCATCCTCACCACCGGTTCGCTCGGCGGACTGTTGCTCGCGGTTGGCCTCAGGCTGCGCTGGGCGGAGATCGCAGTGGCACTCGCGCGTTGCCGCATCGGCCGGATCGCGTTCGCAAACTTCGTCCTCGTGCCGCTGCTCGCGCTGGCGGTCGCACGCACCGCGTCGCTGTCGCCGGAACGTTCGGTCGGCATGCTGCTGCTCGGGGCGGCCCCCTTTGCGCCGGTGGTGCCGGTATTCACGCGACTCGCACGCGCGGACTTGGCACTTGCCGCCGGCTTGACTTCGGCCTTCCCCGTGGCGGTCGCGGTGTTGACACCGCTGGTGCTGCTCGTCGCTCTGCCGTGGTCGACCGGCGCGGCAGACATGCACTTCCGGCCCGTCTTCATCCTTGCCGTCCTGCTCGCGACGATCACGCTGCCGCTCGCCGCGGGCGTCGCGCTGAACCACCTCTGGCCGGGTCCATGCAGGCGGGTGCTGCGGCCGCTGGAGATCGTCGCGGAGGCGACCGGGGCAGTGTCGCTGCTGTTCGTGACTGCGGTCGAGTGGCCGAACATCGTCGCCACGCCGTGGCAGTCACTCCTTGCCATGATCGTCTTCGTCGAGGCGTCCTTCCTGCTCGGGTATGCTGCTGGCGGCGCCGAGCCGGCGCGGCGCATGGTCATCGCGCTCGGCACCGGCAATCGCAATATCGCGCTGGCGCTGCTGGTCGCGCTCGACAGCTTTGCCGGCACGGTGATCCCGGGCGTGGTCGTCACCATCGCGCTGCTGCTGATCCTGTCCGGCCTTCTGCACGTCGCGTGGTACCGGTTTCTTGGGGCCGGCGCGAGTGCAGGCGTCCCCGAGCGTCCGGCTTCGTAGTTCTCCGGCGTCGGCTCAGGCGGATCGCTCGAGCGGTCCCGTCGCCTTGCGGCCTTCGCCCAGGCCGTAAGCCTGGATGACGTCGCTGAGTTCGGCTTCGATCCAGTCTGCGGAGAGGCCGAACTCCTCGAGCGTGTAGACGTGGCGACTCCGGTAGCTTCCTTGCCGCGTCGAGGCGAGTTCGAGGCGGGCGCGGAAGGCCGGTCCGATCGACCATCCGAAATGCCGGTAGAGCGCTTCTACGGTGCCGCGCGGGTCGCGCACGAGATCACGGTAGTCGATGTGGAACAGGCGCTCGGGCGGCATCTCTTCCTCGAAGCGCATCAGGTGGCGATACCACTCCACGGCCAGGCCGGCATAGGCTTTCGCCACCGGGCCGTCCTTGGCAATTTCCGGCGAATGTGCCTGCCATACCGGCACGTACAGGCTCACGTGGGAGGCGACGGACTGGGCGGGGTGGCGCATGATCGTGATGAATCGCGCATCCGGAAACTCGCGGCCGAGCGCCTCGACGGCACCGGCAGAGCATGTCGACTTGATCAGCATGACGCGGCCATTGCCGTGCGCGCAGGCCTGCCGCTGCAGGCAGCTGCGGTAGTACTTCATCAGCTTCGCGCGGCTGGCGGGGGGCAGTGCATCGGGGAAGCCGACTTCCCAGAGCTCGTCGACGAAGGGAAACAGCAGGAACGCGGCTTCACCTGCGAAGGCGTAGACGAAGAGAGCGTGATCCTCCTCCGGTTCGGTGAGGCGCATGCGGTGCATGTCGTCCCAGCCGCCGAACCATTGGCGCTCGGCGACCGCCAGCAGTCGCGCGAACGGCGAGCCGAGCGCGCCGTCGAGCCGGGCCAGCGCATCGATCGCACGTTGCAGGCAGACCACGGGAAAGATCGTGTGATGCATCTTCCAGTGGACGAAGCGCTCTTCGTCGAGCGCAAGCAGCTTCTGCAGGAAGCTCGTGCCGCTGCGGGGCGGTGCAATGATGAAGACCGGCTGCGCGACCGTTTCGTCACGGAAGCGCGGGGCGACGACATGATCGAGCGCGCGCCCGACGAGGAGCAGGGCGCGAAAGACGAGAAAGAGGATGCTGAAGAAGATCACATATCCCCAGCGTCGCAGGCGGAACGGCTGTTCGAGCAGGCTGAGACGCAGCGCCTTGAAGAAGGATCGATAGTTGAAGAACATTTGCGGCCCCTGCGGGGACCCCAGGTCGAATGGGAAAGCCGTGATACGGCGAGTGCCGGGCGCTGCGAGGGCGACCGGCGCGCGGCGCGGATGATGACACAGATGGTGCGCTGCGGGAATGGGGGCTAGCTCTCAGGCGGCGTCGGTGACGCTTTGCAGAACGCTGCCGGTGTCGTCGTCGAATGCCGCGAGGAGCACGGCTGCGAGGTCGCGACCGCCCGCGAGCCGCGCCCGGATCTCGCGCACGGCGACGGTGGCGGCGAGTTCGAGTGGATAGCCGAAGATGCCGCAACTGATCGCGGGGAACGCAATCGTTCGCACGCCGTGCGCGCTCGCCAGCGCGAGCGCATTGCGGTAGCAGGCTGTGAGCAGTTCCTCCTCGCCGCGCCCGCCGCCTTTCCACACCGGCCCCACCGTGTGGATGACGTAACGGTGCGGCAGGCGGAAGGCGGCGGTGATGCGCGCCTCCCCGGTCGGGCAGCGCACCCCGGGCCGAACTTCGGGAATGCGGCGGCAGGCCTGCAGAAGCTCCGGACCCGCGGCGCGGTGAATGGCGCCGTCGACACCGCCGCCACCCAGGAGCCCCTCGTTGGCGGCATTCACGATCGCGTCCACGGGAAGCGTCGTGATATCGGCCACGACCACGCGAATCCTGCTCATGTGGAAATTACGAGCCGGCGCAATCTTCACCTCAATTTCCTGGTGCGGAAGAAACGATCTGCGCGTGCTCAATCGCCGTCCGCCGCGGCGGATGCCCCTGCGCACCGCCGGCAGAGACACGCCCGATTGCGCAGCGCGTCCGGTACGCGGGCAAGCGTCGCGGCATCGATCACGATGTCGCGACACCAGCACGGCGTGTCGGTGCTGCCGGTGCGGGAGACGGCGCAGTCGTTCTCTCCGCCGCAC
>JAEUMW010000395.1 GCA_016791345.1 Betaproteobacteria bacterium
GGGAGATCTTCGGCCGTTCGCGAGCCGAGGACGCCGCGCACGGAGAAGCCGACGGTCTGCGCAGGAGCGGTCACGACGAACAGGAACGGTTGCTGGCGACTCGCCCTATCTGCAAACAGCAGTTCGTCACCGCCGCTGCGCTCGACGACGGTGTCGGGCCAGGGCTGGAGCAGGAAGCCGCCGTCGGGATAGCGGCGACCGGCATCCGAGTCGGGAAGCGCACGTACGAAGACGCCCTTGCCGGCGGCATCGGCGCGCGCCGGTATCGCATCTGCGCCGTCGTCGCCATTCAGCGCCACGTGGTGTGAGAGCAGGAAGCGCGCGGGCGGTCCCGCGAGCACATTCACTTCCAGCGTGAGCTCGTGCTGTTCCGTCAGCGCGCGCGATCGCACCTCGATCATCCCCTCCGCATGCCGGTAGATCCAGCGCGCCGCATCCGGCGTCATTTCGAACGCGGAAGGCACGTCCAGCAGCGTCCAGCCCTCGCGCAGTTCCACGAACAGCCGCTGCCCGTGCGAACGGAAGAGGCCGAGGTAACTGTGGGTGGTGGAGAGGAAGCGATTGATGCTGACGTGACCCTGCGTCACCATCGAGTGGAACACGCCTGTCATCCAGACGGTGGACGTGAGCCCGGCGTCCTCCGGTGTGAGCCCGGCGCCCGAGCGCAGAATCTGGCCGTGTGGACGCAGCACCTGCAGTTCCTTGGCTCGCAGGACGACGTGCTGGCGGTGGCCCGTGAAGAACGACAGCAGCCGGCCATCGGCGTCGCGCTCCTTAAACCGGCGCTCGACGCCGAAGATCCCGTCGATCTCGGTTTCCGCGAGATCGAGCGCCTGCAGCAGCGGTGCCGCGCTGAAGAGACTCGTCGGTGGCGTGAAGGCTTCTCCGGTGGCAGTAGACGACGCGGCGGGCCAGCGGGCTTCTGGCAGGGCAAGGACAACGTCGACGACGGCGAGATCGGCGGGCGCGCTGGCTGCGGGATGATCCGGGACGAATCGACCGAAGAAGCCGCGCACCGCGAACGCGCCGGGCTCGATTGACAGCGTCGCGTCCTGTATCGCCGCCATGGCGTGCTCGTGCTGGAGACGCGCGCCCGGCAGACCTTCGACCACGGCCGCCGGCAGCCGGCCTGCGCGATTGGCGAGACCATGCACCTGCAATGCGTCGGTGGCAAAGCTTGCCCCGCGCCCCAGCGCCCCGATCATGCACCAGGGGTGACGGTCGCCCATCGGCTGGTTCTGCCGCGACGCCACCACCCAGCCGCGATCGGGATGGACGAGCGGCGTGTGGTCGACATACTGGCTCACGTAATACTCGTTCAGCCGCACGGCGCCGTACTGCGCGAGGCCGATGTCCTGCGTGTGGATGAGGTCGACCGTCACGGCTTCGGGGCGCGTGTTTTCCAGTCTCACATGCCAGAACCACGCAGGAGCCGAGTCCGCCAGGAGCAGAACCACCGCGAAGCGGATGCCCTGCCACTCGCCGCTCAGCGTAAACCGGTCGCTCCCGAATGCGACGCGCGCCGGGCTGCGCGGACCGAGCAGCGGCACTGCATCGACGCTGTCGCCGAGCCGGCGCAGGTAGATGTTCGCCGGTCCGCCTTCGACCTCGTTGCCTGGAAACAGGTTGAGGATGATGTCGCCATGATCGATGCGGCGCAGCGAGCCGTTGGCATTGAATTCGAGCGCGAGTCCGGATGGGCTCTCGATGCGGTGGGGAAAGGAGGGCACGGCGTCGTTGCAGGTGGCGAAGGCGCACGTCAGTCTATGCGTGCAGCGGCGACTTGTCGTGGGGCTCGTGTGTGAGGCGTGTATAGATTTCGACGAAGCGATCGCCGAACTCCGCCAAGCCGTGATGCGCCGACACCGTCCGGCGTGCCTCGTCCGCCATTCGCGTGAGGATGCCGCGATCTTCGTGCAGGCGCCTGATCGCGGCGGCGAGCCCCTGCGGATCCTCCGGCTCCACGAGCAGCCCCTGTTTGCCGTGCTCGACGACGTCGGGAATCGCGCCGACCGCGCAGGTTATGGGAACTGCGCCGGCAGCCATGCTTTCCAGCACCGCGTAGGGGAGACCCTCGCGATGGAAGGTGGGCAGCACGAAGACATCGGAGTCGAGCCAGAGCGCGCGCTTCGCCGCGCCGAATACCGCGCCTTTGAAGACGACCGCGTTGCGAAGTCCCAGCGCATCCACACGCCGGGCAAGGCGTTCCCGTTCAGGGCCGACTCCAGCGATGGTGAGCGTCAGATCGATTCCCTGTCGCAGCAGCGAGGCTACCGCTTCGATGATCTCGTAGACGCCTTTCTCGCGCACCAGTCGACCCATGAAGACGAGCCTCAAGGGCTGTCCCGGCGGCGACGTGCGCGCCGGCGCGGCGAGCGATGCGACATCGATGGCGTTGGCCGCGACGTGCAGCGGAAGTCCGGGCACGAAATCGCCGTATGCCTTTCTCTGGAATTCGCCGAGCAGGACGATTGCATCGGCGAGCGACAGCGTGCGCCGCAGGATTGTTTCGAGCAGCCGGTTGCCGGCGGCGAACTCGCGCGGCAGCGCGCCGCCGTGCACCTGATAGACGACCTTGCAGCCACAGCTGCGGGCGACCAGCAGATAGACAAGATCGCGCCAGAAGCCCTTCGCGTCCATCGACGTGTTGATGTGCACGAGAGCCGGCCGTTCAGTGCGCAGCAGCGACAGCAGTTGCCACGGCGAGACGAACAGGCGGCACAGCCTGGCGAAGCCGTTTTCGTTGCGCCCCGCGCTGCCGACCTGAAAGTAGCGAAGGAGAAAGTGGTCCTTCAGGCGTGAGTCGAGGAGCTGATTGAGATGGGTGCTCACACCGGCGACGGCATCGAGCGCCGGACCCAGCAGCACGGCCGTTTGCCGGGTCGTCCTGCGCGGCAACACGGCATCCGTCGCGTGCAACGCCGACGGACCAGGGCGCGGCCGATCGACGACGTCCGCCGCAAGCGCCGGCCGCGCCGCGGATTCCCGCTGTCTGCGTGAGCTCGCGTTCAATGCGGCGTCCACCGCCGCAGCGACAGGGAGTTCGTCACCACCGACACCGAGCTCAACGCCATGGCGGCGCCCGCGATCACCGGATTCAGGAAACCCAGCGCGGCGAGCGGAATGCCGAGGATGTTGTAGACGAACGCAAAGAAGAGATTCTGGCGGATCTTGCGCACG
>JAEUMW010000396.1 GCA_016791345.1 Betaproteobacteria bacterium
AATAGGCGCCGTGCGCCGCGGCCATCAGAAAACAGGCCGCGAAGAAGGCCAGCAGATCCGCGCGAAAAAGCACGCGCCACACCGGGCCGGCGTCCGCCGCGTGGGGCGCGGTGCCCGTCTCGGGCACGCCGCGGGCGCAGACGGCGATGCCGAGCTTTGCCGCCAGCGCAAGCCAAGCGAGGGTCGCGACCCCCGCCCAGTCCAGGAAATAGCCCACGCCGACCACCGCCAGCACGAAGCCCACCGAGCCCCAGACACGGATCACGCCATAGTCCCCGGTGCGCTCCTTGAGCACGCTGAAGGTGGTCGCCTCCACCAGCGGCAACGACGCGCTCCAGAAGAGGCTCATCACCGCCATCACCGAGAACAGCCACGCGAAGCTCGATCCGAGGAGCACGCCCGCCAGGACAAGCAGGCTCAGATCAGCGGAGAGGCAGATGATCCAGCGTCGCCGCCCGGAGCGGTCGGCGACCCAGCCCCACAGGGTCGGCCCGAAAATCCGCATGACCATGAGCAGCGACATGAGCAGCGCGATCTGACGCGCGTCGAAGCCCAGGAGTTGCAGGTAGAGCGCCCAGTACGGCGAGAAGATGCCGATGAAGGCGAAGTAGAAGAAGTAGTACCGGGACAGACACCGATACGCAAAGCGGTCAGTCATGGAGAGGTCGACTGCGGCCAGCCGCCGCCCAGGTGCTTACGCCTCGTCGGGGTCCGGGTTCTCCGCCGCCGGCGTGCCGTCGAACCGATCGGGGTGATCCGGGGCGCGGGCCGCGATGCGCGGCGTGGCGCAGACCACGTCGGCGTTCTGGCCGCGGTGCCGCAGCGCGTGATCCATGAGCACGATGGCGAGCATGGCTTCGGCGATGGGTGTCGCGCGGATGCCCACGCAGGGGTCGTGGCGTCCGTGCGTCTCAACCACGACCGGAGCGCCCTGCTTGTCGATCGACCGGCGCGGCAAGCGGATGCTGGAAGTCGGCTTCACCGCGATGCGCACGACGATGTCCTGTCCGGTAGAGATGCCGCCCAGAATGCCGCCGGCGTTGTTCGAGAGAAAACCTTCCGGCGCCATCTCGTCGCTGTGCTCGGTGCCGCGCTGCCGTGCGCTCGCAAAGCCGGCGCCGATCTCGACTCCCTTCACGGCGTTGATGCTCATCATGGCGTAGGCGATGTCGGCGTCGAGCTTGTCGTAGACGGGCTCACCCCAGCCCACCGGCACGCCCTCGGCCACCGTCGTGATCATCGCACCCACGGAGTCGCCCGATTTCCGCAGCGCGTCCATGAATTCTTCGAGGCGCGGGACGAACGTCGCATCCGCCACGAAGAAGGGATTCTCATCGACCGCCTCCCAGCTGCCGAAGGGGATTTCGATCGGGCCGAGCTGGTTGAGGTAACCGCGCACGACCACGCCGTGGCGCTCGCGCAGCCACTTTCGGGCGATGGCACCGGCGGCCACCCGCACCGCCGTCTCGCGCGCCGACTGCCTGCCCCCTCCGCGATGATCGCGAATCCCGTACTTCTGCCAGTAGGTGTAGTCCGCGTGACCGGGGCGGAAGGTGTTGGCGATCTTCGCGTAGTCCTTGCTGCGCTGGTCCTCGTTGCGGATGAGAAGGGCAATCGGAGTCCCGGTGGTCCGCCCCTCGAACACGCCGGAGAGGATCTCGACCGTGTCCGACTCGCGACGCTGGGTCACGTGCCGGGAGGTGCCCGGCTTGCGGCGATCGAGTTCGCTCTGGATGTCGGCCTGGGCGAGTTCGAGCCCGGGCGGGCAACCGTCCACCACACACCCGATCGCGGGTCCGTGCGACTCACCGAACGAGGTCACACAGAAGAGCTTGCCGAGGGTGTTGCCGGACATTGGGATAGCGCAGTGCGAAGGCGACCGCCGCGGCTGCGGGCAGGGTCAATCGAGGCGTCGAAGTCTAGCACATGGGGCTTCTCGTCCTCGCGCGATGGCACGCCAGAAAACGTCGCTTTTCCTGGCGCAGAATCACCGTTGTGCGCCAAATAAAATGGCGCAATACTTTGGCACGCGCCAAACTGCTGCGGGACGTATTCGTGTGGGCCTACGAGAGGTCCTGCCAGCAGAACGGCGCAATCCGCGGCCAACTGCAGCCTCCAGACACTTTTCGCCTGCGCCACAGAACCGCGCTGGCGGAAGCCATTCGGTGTATCGTCAATGGCGATCTACCAGCGACGGAGGATGCTGTTCATCGATGCCTGCCCGCATCCGTCGCCGTGGACGATCGCGGCCGCTTCGTGACGCTGGTTCTGGAGGAATTCAAGGTACTTCACTCGGGGAACGCCGTTCGATTTGGTCTGCGCCCGCCGCAACTCGAAGGCTGGACCGAGCGCCACAGGAATGCATAATCGATCACTCCAACCTGCTGTTGAAGCCGTCGCCATGACCGACCGTCCCGACCCCGACCAGATCAAAGGCCCCGGCGGACTCACCCTGCGCCAGATTCACCAGCAGACGAAGAAGAGCGTCGCCTGGGAGCAGAACGCAAAGACACGCAATGCGGCGGCCCAGAAGGAAAACCGTTGGCAGCGCTTCGTGCGTTTCGTCTGGGACAAGAACCGGGGACGCGGCTGAAGGGGCAGCCAGGACTGCGGCAGCACCCGATCGTCAACACGGCTGCTCGATCGCTCAGCCGTCGGTGTTATCGCCTCCGGCGGCCGTCAGCCGCTCCAGCATCTCCATACCCCACGCGATACCGAAGCCGGTCACGTCCGA
>JAEUMW010000397.1 GCA_016791345.1 Betaproteobacteria bacterium
GGTCGAGATTGGTGACCAGCACGGCGTACTCATAGCCGGTCACGCGTTTGCCGCCCTTGCGGTCGGTCTCGACGAAACCGAGCAGCCCCTGAGCGTTGTCTGGCGCTGCCAGCAACAGCTCGCCCGTGAGCGCACGGCGCAAGACGATCACGCGCCGCTCGGTCGGCCATCCGGCCAGTCGCAGACGACCGTCCTTGCCTTCCCAGCCCTGACCGGCATTGTTCCAGCCAGCATCCCAGAACACGCGCTCGATGTGGCGCTTGACGTTCTTCGACAGCCGCAGCTTGAACAGATAAGGCTGCTGCCGAGCCTCCAGCGGGGCCATGAGGGTGTGCGCGCCCAAGCCGCAGTCCCCGCGCACGATCTTGGGCCGCCGCTGCGCGGGGAGCGTGTCGAGGATCTTCAACAGCCCCGGGAGACTGTGGCTACCCGAGTGTTCGTTACCGGCACGCACTTCGGCGCCCACCACCAGACGCAGGCCTGCCATGAGGTAGGTGTGATAGGTGTGCGACGGGCGGCCCGGCCTCTTCGGGTTGTAGGAAACGACCGCATCCTCCTGCTTGCCATAGAGCGGCTTGACGGTGGTGTCCACGTCGAGAATCCACGGCGCATCGAGCAGAGGCGCCACGCTCTGGTCCAGGTGAGCGTCCAGCCAGGCCACGCCCTCGGCTTCGGGGGTGGCACTCAGCGCCCGACGCAGCGCGTCCTCGCTGATCACCTTGCTCATCCCCAACAGTCCCGGATTGATCCCATCGCAGCGGATCCCGGTCACATGCGAATAGCGCTTGTGGCCCGAGAGAATCGACAGCATCCAGGTGCCCAGAATCTCCGCCTTGCTCGGGGCGTTCGGGCTGGCATAGGCCAGCGGGTAGCCTTCCTGCCAACGCGACCACAACCCGGTCAATGTCAGAAATTCGATGAAGTACGCCAGCTGACCCATCGGCGTGGCCGCGCTCTCGCTCTCCCAGCGCACTTGCACTCGGCCGCCGACCGTCTGCAAGCCACCGCCCGGATTCAGCCTCGTCAGCACCTCCATTCGCTTCAACTTCGACTCACCCATCGGGTGACCCCCACCAGAGTCTCGAAAACCACAGCCTGCCTCATTCTCAGGTCGATCGCATTCGATCAAATGAGGCTTCTAGGATTATGGGTTATACGCGTTCACGCACTTCCAGAATCGCAACGCGGGCTTATTCGAAGGAGACTGCCTCCCATTTCGTAGACGAACGCGGATTCCGCTTCAGCGGCGGATCGCTGGACGGGGTAGATTGAAACGTGCAAAGCAGCCGTGGGTTCTCAGCCATTCGGTTGGCTACGCGGGAGATCTTGCGCTTGCCGCGCGCGCCTCGCCGCGTTCAATAGGTCTCCACCCTAACGAACCGACATCCCGGCAGCATTCATACCGAGTTTGACCAGCCACGCGACCACGGCGAGCGCCGCGACGCCCGCGATCCAGAAGACGACGAGCCAGCCGATGCGCGCCAGCCACCTGCCGGGCGAACGGTCGTGCATCAGTGGTGGTAGCCCTCGCCGTGGCGCACCTTGCCGCGGAACACCCAGTAACCCCACGCCGTGTACATGAGGATCATCGGCGTGATCAGTAGGGCCCCGACCAGCGCGAATCCGAGGCTCTGCGGCGGTCCGGCGGCCTCCCAGATGGAGATGTCGGGCGGAATGATGTTCGGCCAGAGGCTGATGCCGAGCCCGCTGTAGCCGAGAAAGACGAGCGCCAGCGTCAGTACGAAGGGCGCTGCGTGAGCATCGCCGCGCAGCGTTCTCAGCAACTGCCACGTGACGAGCGTCACGAGCGCCGGGACCGGCGCGAACCACAGCAGATTGGGCAGCGTGAACCAGCGCCGTGCAATCTCTTCGTGGGCAAGCGGCGTCCAGATGCTGATCACGGCGATGAAAGCCAGCAGCACCATCGCCAAGGCGCGGGCGACGGACCGCATGCGCTGCTGCAGCGAGCCGTCGGTCTTCATGACGAGCCAGGTGGCTCCGAGCAAGGCGTAGGTGGCGACGAGCCCGCAACCGGTGAAGAGCGAAAACGCCGTCAGCCAGTCGAGGGTGCCCCCTGCGAACTGCCCGTTCCTGACCGGCACACCGTCGATGTAGCCACCCAGGGTCACACCCTGGAAGAAGGTCGCCGTGACCGAGCCGCCGATGAACGCCTGATCCCACATGCGGCGCTTGCCGGGTAACGCCTTGAAGCGGAACTCGAACGCGACGCCGCGGAAGATGAGGCCGATCAGCATCAGGATCAACGGCAGGTAAAAGGCGCTCAACACGACCGAGTAGGCGAGCGGGAAGGCCGCAAGCAATCCGGCGCCGCCGAGCACGAGCCAGGTCTCGTTGCCGTCCCACACCGGCGCGACCGTGTTCATCATCACGTCGCGGTCCTCCTTGGCGTCGAAGAACGGGAAGAGGATGCCAATCCCCAGATCGAACCCGTCCATCGCCACGTACATCATCACCCCGAAGAGGATGATGATCGCCCACAGCAGCGGCAGATCGATGCCCATGGTCATGCTCCCGGAGCGGGTGCGAGGTCGCGGTTGCGTGCGGTGCTCTCCGGTGCCGCCGAGAGCGGCCGGCCCGGATGGCGTGGCCGTCCCGGTCCGCCCTCCACGGGTTCTCCGGCTTCGTCGGTCACTGGCCCCTTGCCTATCAATCGCAGCAGATACGCGGTGCCGGCGCCGAATACCGCGAAATAGACGAGGACGAAGAGTGCGAGACTGATGGAAAGCTGCGTTGCGCTATGCGCGGAGACGCCTTCGGCGGTACGCATCAGTCCCTGAATGATCCACGGCTGGCGGCCGATCTCGGTGGTGAACCAGCCGGCGAGCATGGCGATGAGCCCGCTCGGCGCCATCAGCAGGGCGCAGCGCAGGAAGGGCCGCGAGCGGTGAAGGCGCCCGCCGCGGCGCAGCCACAGCCCGGCGAGAGCGAGCGCGATCATCAGGAAGCCCAGGCCCACCATCACGCGAAAAGTCCAGAACACGATCGTCGAGTTGGGTCTGTCGGCAGGCGCGAAGTCCTTCAGGGCCGGGATCTCGCCGTCCCAGCTGTGTGTCAGCAACAGGCTGCCGGCGCGCGGAATCTCGATCTTGTAGCGCGTGATCTCGGCCTGCATGTCGGGCCAGCCGACGAGGATCAGCGGGACGCCTTCGCCCGGATGGTTCTCCCAGTGGGCCTCGATCGCCGCCAGCTTTGCCGGCTGGTGTTCGAGCGTGTTGAGGCCGTGCGCGTCGCCGATGAACGCCTGCAGCGGTGCCGCCGCGAGCAGCATCCACATCGCCATCGAGAGCATCACACGCACGGGTTCGCTGTCGCGCCCGCGCAGCAGGTGCCACGCAGCGCCGCCGCCGACCATCAGTGCCGTCGCGAGGAAGGCCGCCGTCACCATGTGCGCGAGCCGGTACGGGAACGAGGGATTGAAGATGACGGCGATCCAGTCGACCGGCACGACCCGTCCGTCGATGATCTCGTGGCCCTGCGGCGTGTGCATCCAGCTGTTGGACGCAAGAATCCACGTGGCCGAGATCAGCGTGCCGACGGCGACGGCGACGGTCGACAGAAAATGCAGACCGGGTCCGACGCGGGAGAGGCCGAACAGCATCACGCCGAGGAACCCGGCTTCGAGAAAGAATGCCGTCAGCACCTCGTAGGTCAGCAGCGGGCCGGTGACGCCGCCCGCAAAGCGCGAGAACTCGCTCCAGTTGGTGCCGAACTGGTAGGCCATCACCAGGCCCGAGACCACACCCATGCCGAAGGCCACCGCGAATACCTTCAACCAGAAGTGATACAGGTCGATGTAGACACTGCGTGCGGTTCGCAGCCAGAGGCCTTCGAGCACAGCGAGATAGCTCGCCAGGCCGATCGTCAGCGCCGGGAAGACGATGTGAAACGAGACCGTGAAGGCGAACTGGATGCGCGCGAGCAGGAGGGCTTCCATGGCGATCGTGTGCGGTCAGCTGGGGTGTGACCCTCCCGGGCAGGCAGGGTTGCGCGTCAGTGCAGCTTCACGTGCGGCTCGGTGCGCCGCGTGATCATCCGCGCCAGCGTGTCGAGCGCGACCTTGGCGGGTCCGTGCAGCGCGTACTCGTGCATCTTGTAGAGCGACAGGTACATCATCCGCGCGAAATAGCCCTGGATGGTGAGACTGCCGCCGATGAGTCCGCCCATGAGGCTGCCCACGGTGGAATATTCGCCGAGCGAGACGAGCGAGCCGAAGTCCTGGTAACGCCAGTGCTGCAGCGGCTCGCCGGCAATCTGCCGCCGTATCTGCTTCAGAAGGAAGGAGGCCTGCTGGTGGGCTGCCTGAGCGCGCGGCGGGACGTTGCCCTCCTTGTCTGGCAAGGGACAAGCAGCGCAGTCGCCGAGGGCAAAGATGTTGTCGTCGCGCGTGGTCTGCAGCGTGTCGCGCACCTCGAGCTGGTTGATGCGATTGGTCTCGAGGCCATCGAGATCCTTGAGGAAGTCCGGCGCCTTCACGCCGGCCGCCCACACCACCAGCTCCGCCGGTATCAGTTCGCCGCTCGCAAGCCGCACTCCGCGTTCGGTCACCTCCGCCACGCGTGAAGACTTCCGCACCACCACCCCGAGCCCGACGAGCAGACCCTCGGCGGCCTCGGACAGGCGCGGCGGCAGAGCGGGGAGGATGCGATCTGCCGCCTCGATCACGTACAGCCGGATGTCCTCTTTCGGATCGATGCGGTCGAGGCCGTAGGCGACGAGCTGCCGCGTCGAATTGTGCAGTTCCGCCGCAAGCTCGACGCCGGTGGCGCCGGCGCCGATGATCGCGACCTGCAGCTGATGCTCGGCGAGCGGCTCGTGCTGGGCGTGGGCCCGAATCAGCGCATTGACCAGTCGACCGTGAAACCGCTTCGCCTGCGGCGGCGTGTCGAGCTGGATCGCATGCTCCTTGACGCCGGGCGTGCCGAAGTCGTTGCCGAAGCTGCCGACGGCGATGACCAGCGTGTCGTAGGGGATCACCCGCTCCGGCGTCACCTGCCGGCCTTCGTCGTCGACGAAGGGTGCCACGCGCACCTCGCGACGGGTGCGGTCGAGCCCGGTCATCTCGCCGACGCGATAGACGAAGTGGTGCCAGTGCGATTGCGCGAGGTAGTCGAGCTCGTGCACGCCGAGGTCCATGCTGCCGGCGGCGATCTCGTGCAGCAGCGGCTTCCACAGGTGGGTGCGCGCCTTGTCGATCAGCGTGACGTGCGCCTTGCCGCGCTTGCCGAGCTTGTCGCCGAGCTGGGTCGCAAGCTCCAGCCCGCCGGCGCCGCCGCCGACGATGACGACGCGATGCGCTCC
>JAEUMW010000398.1 GCA_016791345.1 Betaproteobacteria bacterium
TCACGCCATCGCCGCGTCGAAGCATCACATCCGTCACGGCACCCACAATCTCGCGGCAGAGGGTGGATCATCCGAGTTCATCACGCGCGCAATGCGCCGCGTGATCGATGAAGAAACGGCGCGGCTCGAATCGGGGCTCGCGGTGCTGGCTTCGGTCGGCAGCACCGCACCGTTCGTGGGACTCTTCGGCACGGTGTGGGGTGTCTATCACGCGCTCGTGACCATCGGCATGAGCGGTCAAGGCACGCTCGACAAGGTCGCCGGGCCGGTCGGTGAGGCGCTCATCATGACGGCGCTCGGGCTCGCCGTGGCGATTCCGGCGGTGCTCGCCTATAACGCCTTCGTGCGCCGCAACCGGCTCGTGCTGGCAAGGCTCGATGCGTTCGCGCACGACCTCTTTGCATTTCTCACCACCGGCTGCCACGTTGCCGAGGTGCGGCCTGCCATAGCGGGAGCCGGCCTGCAGCGCGCGGCCGGGGGAGCGGCCTGACGATGGCATTCGGCAGCTTCGAAGCCGGCGCCGGCCGGTCCACGACGATGGCGGAGATCAACATGATCCCGCTCATCGACGTCATGCTGGTATTGCTCGTCATCTTCATCATCACCGCGCCGCTGCTCACGCACGCGGTGAAACTCGACCTGCCGAAGGCGACGAACACACCGAACCTCAGCCACCCCGACAACATCCAGCTCGCCATCGACGGCGACAGCAAGATCTTCTGGAACGGCGAAGTGGTGGATCGTGCGGGGCTGCGCGAACGGCTTGCAACCGCCGCCCGGATGGATCCGCAGCCGGAAGTGCACCTGCGCGCCGACCGCAAGACCCCCTACGAGGCGGTGGCGCAGAGCTTGTCCGACTCGGCCAACGCCGGACTCACGCGGATCGGTTTCGTGACCGATCCGGCGGACGCACCCTGATCGAGGAATCGTGTCACGCAGCCGCCGGCAGCTACGTCGGTTGCGACCTGAACTCGGTAGCCAGCCAGCGGTCGAGCAGCGCCTTTTCGTAGCGCAGCGGACCGACCAGGTGAACCAGCGACTGGCCGACGAAGTTCTGGTCGATCAGAACGCGCTCGCCTCGTGAGAGTACGCCGCCGCTCGCATCGAACAGCGTGAAGCGAAGCGTGATCCGCGGCGGCGTCGCGTCCTGGATCACGCGGAAGCTCGGCATCCCCGGCGTTCTCCACCACTCGTACGTGCCGGCGAGGCGCACGTCCGTGATCTCGACGACGAGCGTCTGATCAGGCGGGACGACGCCCTGCGCCCGTTCCACGAGGTACGTTTTCAGCTCATCGAGAACGGCATACCTCACGTCCGGAAACTGCTCCGGTTTCAGGAAGTCCACTTCGACGCGACTGCGGGCCTGAGTCGCCTCGGCCAGGGCGGGGGCGGCGACGATCAGCGCGAAGCCGAGAGCGGCGGTGAGCACTTTGTTCCTCATGATCGACCCTCCACGGATGCGCTTGCGGGGCGCCAACACTGCTTCGGTGATTCTACGCCCGGGGTATCGGCGCCGCTGCAACTCCGTCACACGCCGATACGGTCTGGCCGCTACGACGGGCGCGGAAATAGGCACCCCGGCCCTGGCCATGTGATCATCATGCCGGTGAACACCGACAGCATCGGTGCCTTTTCCTGAGATGGCGGACGATCCGGTTGCGGCGGTTGCGTCGTGCATGCGGCCAGCGGATTGCGGTGCAGGCAAGCATCGCGGCGACGATCACGGTGTCGAAGATGGCCTGATCGCTCATGACGCGCTCCTGCGCTCCGCAGGACCTTGCCGATCAGAAGTCGAACTGGGCACTGACGCGGAAGGTGCGCGGCGCACCCTGGACCAGGATGAAGCCCCAGCTCGGCAACCAGTACGCTTCGTTCAGCAGGTTGCTGATGCCGAAGCGCAGCGTCGTCGTCGTGTCACCGACCCTCGTCACGTAGCGCGAGCCGATGTCGATGGTGTAGTACGACGGAACGGAGTTGAGGTTGCTGGACTCGAGCGGGCGGTTGCTGACGAAGTTGGCGCCGCCGTTCACGAACAGTCCTGGCACCTGCGGCACCGCGTACTCGCTGTAGAGAAGCGCCGTGAACTCGGGCGCGCCGGCGGCGCGCTTGCCGTTGAGCAGAGGGTCGTCGCTGTCGTTCTCGGTGTGGAGGTACATGAGGCCGGCGTTGATCGACCATTCGCGCGTCGGGCGCACGCGGCCGGACCACTCCACGCCGGTGTAGGTCTCGTCACCCGACTGCTCGAAGACACCGACGCTGTTGATGGCTTCGAGTCCCTTCTTCAGCTGAAAGACCGCGGCGGAAGTCGACCACCAGGTCTCCTCGACCTTCACGCCCAGCTCGTACTGCTTGGTCGTGATCGGCGGCAGCGACTGGCCATAGTTCGCCGTGCCGAGCGGCGCGCTTCCCCCTTGCTCCAGCGCCTGAACGTAGCTCGCGTAGAGGGTCATCGGCGGCAGTGGCTTGTACATGAGAGCCACCGTCGGCGTCCAGGGATTCGCCGTGTAGGTGGCGTTGCCGAAGTTGTAGGTGTTCTGGCGGTAGTCGATGTAACGCATACCGAGCAGCGCCGACCATTCGGGGGTGAAGTTGACGGTGTCGCTGGCGAAGATGCTGGTTTGCTGCGTCCTGCTCTGCAACTGGAGATCGCGCGGCATCACCTGCCCGGGGTTGAAGAACGAAACCGGTGCCTGGTAGATGTTGCCGAAGCCGAGTGTCGTCTGCGAGAAGGTCTGGGTCCAGATCTGCTCGAGTTCCTGCCAGGCGGCGCCGAAGGCGACGTCATGACGCAGGAAGCCGGTGGAGAACTTGCCGCTGACGATCGCATCCACGTTCTGGGTCGGGTAGCGCTGCGGCCCGGCGAACTGATTGTCGAGATAGTTTCCGAAGTTGTCGAGCAGGATGAGTGCGCTGTCGTAGTTGGTGCGGTTCTGCTCGGCCCAGCGATACGCCAGGCGCGCATTCCAGTCGTCCGCGAACGCCCAGTTGAGTGACGTGCCCAGCATCTTGAACTCGGTGTCATGCCAGGTGAACGGCTGCGCGAGCCGCACGTTGCCCTTGATCGGGGACGGGAGTTGGGTCACCGGCGTCAGTACCCGGTCGATCCCCATGAACTGCAGGAAATTGTCGGGAAGCCCGTAAGCCTGGTAGGGGACGACGCCGTAGTACGCGGCGTACACGCGCCGCTGCTGGGCGAGTCCATCCACCTGCCAGACCAGGTCCGGCGTGATGCGCCAGTCGAGGGCGGCTATGCCCGACGTGCGCCGGATGTATCCGCCGTCGTTGACGAACGTGTCGCCCTGCTCCTGCACGGCGTTGATGCGATAACCGAACATGTTGTCCTCGCCGACGCGTCCGGCGAGGTCGATCTGGCCCTTCAGCGTGGCGTCGTTCATGTAACCGACGGTCACCGAGCGCAGCGGCTCGTCGGTCGGACGCTTCAGCACGAAGTTCGCGATGCCGCCCGGCGAACCGAAGCCGTACATGAATCCGCCGGAGCCCTTGAGCAGCTCGACGCGCTGGAAATGCTCGAGTGGCAGATCGCTGCCCCAGTTCGCGATCGCCAGTCCGTCGACCTTGTAGCCGTTCAAGAGATCGAGCTGCAGGCCGCGGATCATGATGCCGGACGCCTCGCCGATGTAGCCGTCATCGAGGGGGATCACCGAAGGATCCAGCTTGAACACTTCGCCGATGGTGACGGCCTGACGGTTCTCGATCGACTCCTGGTCGACCACGTCGATGGCGAACGGCGTGTCGAGCACCGGCCGGTCGCCAAGCGCACCGGTGCTGGCACTTGCATTCTGTCCGGAGTCGGTGACGCGCACTTCCGGCAGTGCCGTCTCCACTTCGGATGGCGGCGTCGATTGTGCCCAAACCGTGAACGCGGGGAAGAGAGAGAGAAGCGCGCATGCGAGGGGACGCAGCCGCGGGCGAAAGACTCTGGTCGTCATGGAGTGCTCTCCGGTGTTGGTGGTGATTGGTAAAAGAGCGGCAACGAGAATGCGAGTCGCGCGGTAAGTTTTACGGTGAGCGGAAGGCTCAGTGTCAGGAAGGAGTTCTGGGCGTTGACCCAGTCGCTGCGGTTGGCGACGGTCTCGACGGCGAAGAGGACGCTCGCTGGTTTGCCGAATGGAATCGGCAGATTTCCCCAGGCAAAGGACGGGTCGTTGCGGAAGACGTGCTGCGGCGTGTCCAGCAGGGGGCGCTCGCCCAGTGCGCCCGTGTTGGCTCGGTTGCGCGGAAGCTGTCGGTCTCCGGCGCGGCCTGCACGCGCAGTTCGCGCAACTCCGTTTCCGGCGGATCGCTGCGCGTGGGCTTTTTCTCGGCCGCGCCCGAACCCGGCTCGACCGCGGGCGTGTCCGACTCCTCAGCGAGGCTTGCGAGCGGCGCGCCCAGCGCCAGCGTAGCGGCAACAACGAGTGCACGACATGCGAAGTCCATCCATCGATCTCCGGGTATCGAAGAGGCTCGCTGGCATGGTCGCTGGCTAGCTGGCTTGTGGTCGTTGGGTGAAGGTGGTCTATCCCGTCAGAACGCTCGTCGCCTTCGCCGGGCGAGCGTCCAGCAAACAAATCCGATCAGAAGCGGCGCCGACGCGAGGACGAAGAAAAGCGCATCGAGCGCGCCTTTCGCCATCAGCATTCCTATCAGCCCGGTCAGCACCAGCACGGCAAGAAAGAGCGACAGTCGCCGGGGCGACCTCGCGCTCACGCCTGCGCTCCGGCCATCGCGGTCGAGCGTCGCCGCGTGCTGCGCCGCGTCCACCACAGCCATGCGCCGTTGCCGACGATGTACATCGTGAGCCAGGTGCAGGCGAACCACAGCAACTGCAGGGGCAGTCCGCCGTAGTCGCCGAAGTGCAGCGGCTCGGACAGCATGATGAGCTTGAGGTACCACGGTGCCGGACGGATGTCGGTGATCCTGCCGGTCGCGGCCTCGATCATCACGATCTCGAAGAGCTTGTCGTCATATCCGCTTCTGCCGTAGAGCAGCGCCGTGTAGTGACGGTCACCGGACAACTCGGTTCCGGGAAACGTGATGAAGCGCAGCTCGCGGTGAGGCAGGGCTTCCTGTGCGGTGGCGACGATGGCATCGATGGAAGGCCGGGGTGCCGCGACCGCCTCGGTGGCAGGAGGCGTCTTCGCCACCATCTCCTTGAGTTCGGTGTTGGCCCACACCTGGATGGCGATGCTGGCGAGCGCGAGGAAGACCCCGGTGAGCGAGACGATGAACGCCCAGCCCAGCACCACGACGCCGATCAGGTTGTGCAGATCGAGCTGTTTCAGGCGCGAGCCGGGGCGACCGCGCACGACGCCGAATGCAATGCGTTTCACGTACGGCGCATACACCACGAGCCCCGAGAGCAGCGAGAGCACCACCAGGAGCGCGATCACCCCGCCGAAGAGCTGGCCGGGCAGGTCGAGGAACCAGTTCGCGTGCAGCGTGAGCATGAAGCCGCTCAGCGTCTTGCTGAAATCGATCGACTTCAGGTACTCGCCGGTGTAGGCATTGAAGAACGACGGGTGCACCTCGTCGAATTTGGTGGCCCCCTGCGGGCCCATGCCGATGGCGACGCGTTCCGGCTCGTCGGGGTCCCAGAAGACATACATCGCCTTGCGCTCCGCTGCCCTGGCGTGCGCTTCCTCCAGCATCGGTGCGAGCGGCGCGCGCGTCGCACCGGCGGGAACGGTGACTTCCGGCAGCGTGCCGAGGAGATCCTCGATCTCGTGATGGAAGATGAGGATGGTGCCGGTGACGCAAAGGACGAAGAAGAACGGTGTGGCGATCAGGCTCGACCAGCGGTGCAGCCAGACGTTAAAGCGAAACCAGCGCGACATGCGACCGAGGGCTTCGTCGCGGTTGGAACTTCCGGCGATCGTATCCATTGCGTTCTCCTTGGCGTGTTCGCGTCGCAACCCCGCCGGCAGCGGCGGCGAACGGGCGCCAAAAGACTCCGCCCCGGTCGGGTCGAGGCGAAGCCGCGGTGACGGGTGAATTCAGGAACTACAGGAAGAACGGCAGGCTCGATTCATCACCTGGATCCTGCGGTGGCAGTTGCGATGTTCACGCGCGGCCGGCGTCGGCGCGAGCGCACGTAAAGGATGAGGCCGGTCGTCGCCAGCAGCGCCGGCAGCAATCCTGTACTGAAAGTGACGGTGCGTCCGATCGCGCCCCACCAGCTTCCTTCGTGCAGCACGCGCTGCAGCATGAGGAAGCGATCGCCCGCGCTGCGGCTGGCGCGGTCGGTGCGGTGCAGGACCGTGTTCGTGCGCGGATCCACGTACACCGCGGTGGCGGGACGCGCGCTGTCGTCGTCGGCCTCGCGCAGCGTGATGCGGTAGATCCCCCGCGGACCGTTCGGGAGTTGCACGCCAATGACACTTGCGTCGGCATAGTGGGCGAGGGCAGTGCTCACCGCGTCATCGGCAGAGACGGGCTGCCCGGCACCTTCCGGCG
>JAEUMW010000399.1 GCA_016791345.1 Betaproteobacteria bacterium
GCGGGCGACCGCGTCCCCGGAGCACCTGGTACGGTCGGCTCCGCGGGGATCACTGTGGGCAGCCTGGACGGATGGTTCGGCAGCCTGCGCTGGCGTTACATCGCAAACATTCCGCTGATCGAGGACGACAGTGTTCGTGCGCCGTCGCTGTCGCAGTTCAACGGGCGCACCGGTTACGCCTTCGACGATCGCTGGCGGGCGTGGCTCGACGTTTTCAACTTCTTCAACGGCAACGACAACGACATCAACTACTACTACGTGTCGCGCATGCCTGGCGAGCCTTCCGAGGGCATCGCCGACCTGCGCGTCCATCCGGTGGAACCGCGGATCTTCAGGTTGAGCGTGTCGGCGGCGTTCTGAGACCTTCCGCCTGATCGGCCCATTGCTCCTGCGTCCGTGAGCCGCCCATCGCAGCGAACCTGCTCACCGTCTTACGCATCGGCCCCCACGGCAGCAACTCCCGAAAGCGACGCCTGAGTCTGTAACTGCACGCGGTCGGTTCTCATCTTCACGCCGGCGGAGTGTCGGCGCCTTCACGTCTCCGATCGTCCAGGTGCACGGAACTTGCCTCGCGAGGGTTCGAAAATCGTCCTCTCCGATGGCCCCCAAGTGACCCCCTGCACCATCTCGATTGCCCATCTGACCCACAGCATGGAGGCTCCCTACCTCCTCAAGGCCCTTGCGCGAATCTGGGAAGGCGATGGCGCGCAGGTCGTGATCGGAACGGACTACGCCGCCGACGCCGACGTCTGCATCCTGCATCACGACCGGACGAGGCTCGACGCCGCTGCGCTGCCCTCGCCATCGCGGCAGATGCCGGTCGTGAATGGTCGTGCTCTCGACATCTCCAAGCGCCTCTACTCGACGCTCAGGCTCGACCGACATGACGACTGGACAGGACCCGTCATCGTCAAGACGAACCGCAATTTCTTCGGCGACCCCGAGCGCGAAACCCGACCATCGCTGGGCGAACGAATACGCAGGAAGCTGGCGGGCTTCTCGTGGAGGCTCGCCGGCACGCTGCCGCGTCAGACCTATCCGATTGTCGAGTCCGTCAAGAAGGTGCCGCGCTGGGTTTGGGAAGACGCAGAACTCATCGTCGAGCGCTTCCTGCCCGAGCGCGAGGGCGATCTCTACGCAATCCGCGGATGGGTGTTCCTGGGTGACCAGAGCTACGGTTACCGCATGGTCGCGAACGAACCCATGGTCAAGGCCAGATCGATCATCAAGCATGAGTTCCTCGACGAGACGCCCGACGAGATTCGGGCTTACAAGGACGAGTTGGGAATCGACTTCGGCAAGCTCGACTACGTCATCCACGAAGGACGCGCCTTCCTTCTCGACGCGAACAAGACCCCCGTCGTCACCGGCAAGGGCGACTCGCCAAACCTGAGGAAACTCGCGCGCGGCATCGAAGGATTTCTGTCATGACGGTCATCACCCGCCTCCAGCCTGCCCTCTCCCCCGACCGGCTCTATCCGAGCGACGCCGCCTACATGGCGCGGACGGAATTCGATCAGATCCGCATGACCGGACTCAAGCCGGTGACGCTCGATGCGGTCACGACCCTGCTCCTCGGGCTGCTCGGCCGGCGCGCCAGCGTGCGTCACCGCGCAGGCGTCACCGACGAGATCATGGCGATCCTGGAGCGCGCTGGCCTGGAAATCGAGGAGGACATGCGCGTGTACGAAACCGCGGAGCAGGCGGAGCGCCTTGCAACGCGGTTGATCGCCGAAGGGCACCGGATCTTCTCTCCCTATCCCCTGCCCAAGGGACGCTTCCCGGACCGTGCCCAGCTGGTCGCGCCGGAGCTATGGACGAGCCTGAATGCCAAGGAATATCTCGACCGCATAGTTCCTCCGGACAACCTGGCGCCGCGCCGGATCGCCCCTGTCGAAGCCTTGATGAGGTCCGCCTTCATGCGGCCCGTTTTCGTCAAGGCCTGCCTGGAGGTTGCCACCGGCGCCGGCTATGCCGTACGCCACTGCTCCGACGAGGCGCAGTGGACGAAGGCGCTCGAATGGTTCCGCGCCGAGAACATCGACCGGGTCATCGTCGAGGACGCCATTGCCCACCGCACGTGCTGGTGCGCGACCTTCGCCGTGGAAGCGAGCCGAACGACCTTCATCGGTGCCGCCGAGCAACTCTTCTCTGCGCCCGCATGCCAGTCCGGCAGCATGATCGACCCGGCCAACCCGCTGCCTCGTGCCGGTCGCGAACTCGTCGTCGCCGTCGGCGAAGCCGCGAGGAGACAGGGCTACATCGGACTCGCCGGCCTCGATGTGGCGCTCGCTGACGATGGCCTCCTGATCGTGCTGGACCCGAACTTCCGCTTCAACGCATCGAGCACGCAGGTCCTGCTTCACACGGCAGCCACGGCGCGCGAAGGACTTGCGGTGAGCTGCTCGGCACACGCGGCAACCCTGCTTCCCTTGGAGAAGATCAGGCGTCGCATCGAAGGACCGATAGACGACGGCTGGTTCGTTCCGACGCGGCTCCTCGATGCCCGCTGGCTGCAGACCGCGGAAGGACGGTCGATGTGCACCGGCTTCGTTCTCGGCACGGACCGCCGTCAGGCTCTGGCGCGCAGCGAGGCGCTGAAGACGCTGCTGGAAGCTTGAGCGCTCGAAGAACGCCGGAAAGCGCTATTCCGCGCAAGCAGGACGCAGCACCGCATTTTTCCGAACCACCAGGAAAGGCCACGCGGCCGCCGCCTTTGCAACGGCCGCGTGGGTGAAACCGCTCAAACCCGCATCTTGCGCACTATTTCCCGAACGGCGCCGGCCGCGGAGTCTTGTCGGTCGACGGCGGAAGAACCGGCAATTGGAAGCTCGGTTGATCGCCGGTGAGCGTCTTCAGGAACGCAACGATCTCCGCATTCTCCTGGGGCGTGAACTTCTTGCCGAGCTGCAGCCGACCCATCGTGTCGACCGCTTCCGGCAGGGTGTTCGCGGCACCGTCGTGGAAGTAGGGATAGGTCATCTCGACGTTGCGCAGCGTCGGCACCTTGAAGTTGAAGCGGTCACCATCCTTGCCGGTGACGGCACTGCGACCTTCCGCCGTGCTCTTGGCCTTGTAGGGCTCGACGATCCCCATCGGGATGTTATCGGTGCCTCCCATCGAGAGGTTGTGACAGGAGTTGCAGGAGATGAACCCTGATTTCGACAGGCGTGGATCGAAATAGAGCTTCTTGCCGAGTTCTGCCATCCCGAGGTTGATCTGCTTCGGTGGCGTAATCGGCTGGATCGGTTCGTCAGCTGCGGCAGCGAAGTTGCACCACGCGGCGGCCAGCAGTGCGATGAGGACACGGATTTTCACTCTTACACCCCCCCGCTTATAGGTTGATTATGTTCTTGAAACATACCACCCCGGTATGCGGCGGGCTTGACGCAGATCAACGACTCGATTGGCCGTCAGGGGATAGGCGGAACGACCGTATTTCCGCTCCGTGCTGCGACGTTTCGGGGCCACGGAAGCGGCATCGAAGCAGGGTACCGTCCTGTCTCCTTCCGCGATATCGGTGTCGCACTTCCGATCAACCGAAACCTCCGGACACGCGTTAGGTCATAGCAGCAACCAAGAAGGAGATGTCACATGTTCGCGAGCAAGCGGGTCGCAGCGATGGTCATTGCACCTTGCCTCATGG
>JAEUMW010000400.1 GCA_016791345.1 Betaproteobacteria bacterium
AAGATCAGCGAGCGCTATTTCTTCGAGACCGACCTGCTGTTCCGCCTCAACACGGTGCGCGCGGTGGTCGTGGACGTTCCCATGGACGCGAGCTATGGCGACGAGACGAGCAGCCTGAAGGTCGGCCGCGTTCTTCCGGAGTTTCTCTACAAGAACGTGCGCAACACGGTGAAGCGCATCTTCTACAACTATTTCCTGCGCGATTTTTCGATCGCCTCGCTCGAACTCGTGATCGGGCTCGTGCTGCTTGCCTTCGGCACGATCTATGGAGCGGTGCACTGGATCGCCTCGGCAAGCGCCGGTGTGGCGACCGCGCCGGGCACCGTCATGCTGGCCGCCCTGCCGGTGCTGGTCGGTGTGCAGCTGCTGCTCGCCTTCGTCGGCTACGACATCGCTTCGGTGCCGCGGCGAGCGATCCATCGGGCGCTGGTGCGCCGCCAGGGCGGACAGGTGCGCGAAGCCGCGCCAGGCGACGACGGCGAGCGATGAGCATCACCAACGTCCTGCTCACCATTCTCTGCGTCTTCGGCATCTCCAGCGGTCAGGTGCTCTTCAAGATCGCAGCGCGGTCCGCCACGGCGTCGACGGATGTACTGACGATGGGCCGCGATCTGGCGTTCAATCCCTACCTTATCACCGGCCTCATCGTCTACGTCGCGACCACGTTTCTGTGGATCTGGCTCCTGCGCACGGTTCCCTTGTCCGTGGCGTACCCGTTCATGGCGCTCGCCTTCCTGTTCGTGCCGCTCATGGGCGCTGCCTTTCTCGGCGAGCCGATCTCGATCCGTACCGCGGTGGGCGCAGCCCTCATCATCTCCGGCATCTGGGTGATCGCGCGGTAGCGGCACCACGCCGCACGCGGGCAGCGCCCCTTGCCGCCAGTGCTACACTGCCCGTGGGGGCGGATAGCGCGTGAACAAAACCATCAGATATTTCCTCATCGCTGCGGCGACAGTGATCGTGCTCGTCGCGGGCGTCGCGGCGTACATCGCCGCCACCTTCGACCCGAACGCCTACAAACCGCAGGCCGTCGCGTGGGTGAAGGAGAAGACCGGGCGCACGCTCATCGTGCCGGGCGAGGTCGAGCTTTCGCTCTTTCCGCGTCTCGGCATCACCGTTGGCAAGGCGACGTTGAGCGAGCGCGGCTCGGAGAACGTTTTCGCGTCGGTCGACGCGCTTCATCTTGCACTCGGTGTAGTGCCGCTCCTGCAGCGTCAGGTGCGAATCGACGACATCCGGTTGCAGGGACTGCAGATCGAACTCGTGCGCGATGCCGACGGCCGGTTGAACATCGACGATCTCACCGGCACCGCCGGTACCGCGACGGCGGGGCCTGATACGACCGGTACCCCAGCAGCGCGGAAGGACTTCGCGGTGGACTCGTTTTCGCTCGCGAACGGCACCCTCAAGTATCGCGACGAGAAGACGAAGAGCAGCTTCACGGTGAGCGATCTCTCCGTCAAGACGGGGCGCATCGCGCCGGATCAGCCGGGCACCATCGAGCTCTCCGGTCGCGTGCAAAGCGCGGCGCCGAAGCTCGATCTCGCGCTGCAGGGAAAGAGCGGTGTTGCGTTCGCCGGAGACGGCAAGCGAATCGCCGTGAAAGACTTCACGCTCGACGCAACGGGAGCCGCCCTGGATGTCAGCGGTCTGGCGGCGAAGGTGCGCGGCGGC
>JAEUMW010000401.1 GCA_016791345.1 Betaproteobacteria bacterium
TCTATCCGGGCGGGTTCAGCGAGACCGAGATCCTGTTCGCCTACGGCAGCGCCTGCTTTGCTAGTAAGATGGGGACCCTCGCCGGCAATCACTTCCTGACCGTCGTCAAGGGCGCGGAGCAACTCGCGGAGATGGGGCGGAAGGTGCTCTGGCAGGGTGCGCAGGAAATCGTGTTCGATGAGGTGGCAACGGCATAGCGCGCCCGCTGCGCAGTGCGGCGTTCGCGGGCGACACCATAACAATCAGAGGATGTCATGACTGGTGCATTCGAACCCCGTGCACTGCTGCGGCAGATGTTCGACGCAGCGATTGCAGCAGCGCAGCCGGTGCAGTGCATACCGGCTCATCTGCCGGCCGCGCCGAAAGGGCGCACGCTGGTGATTGGTGCCGGTAAGGCGTCGGCCGCGATGGCGAAGGCATTCGAGGACCACTGGCCGGGCGAGGTTACCGGCCTCGTGGTGACGCGTTACGGCTACGAGGTGCCGTGCCGGCGCATCGAGATCATCCAGGCCGCGCACCCGGTGCCGGATGCGGCCAGTCTCGCGGCCTCCCGGCGCATCCTCGAATTCGTGCGCGGGGCCACCGCGGACGATCTCGTGGTCTGCCTGATCTCGGGCGGCGGCTCATCGCTGCTCATACTGCCGCAGGAAGGGCTCACGCTGGAGGACAAGCAGGCGGTCAATCGCGCCCTGCTCAAGTCCGGTGCGAGCATCACCGAGATGAACTGCGTGCGCCGGCACCTGTCGGCGATCAAGGGCGGCCGGCTCGCGGCTGCCTGCCACCCGGCGAAGGTGGTGACCCTGCTGCTGTCGGACGTGCCCGGCGACAATCCGATGGACATCGCTTCCGGTCCCACCGTGGCTGACTCGACCACCTGCGCCGACGCCGCGGACATCATCCGGCGCTACGCAATCGAGGTGCCGCCGGCCGTGCACGAGATTCTCGCGAGCGGGCGCGGTGAGTCGGTGAAGCCGGACGATCCGCGACTGGCGGGCAACGAGGTGCGCATGGTCGCCACGCCGCAGCTGGCGCTGGAGCGCGCCGCCGCGGTCGCGCGCGCGGCGGGCCTGACCACGGTGACGCTCGGCGATCGCATCGAGGGCGAAGCGCGTGATGTCGGCAAGGTGATGGCGGGCATTGCGCTGCAGGTTGCGGCACACGGGCAGCCGGTGCCGGCGCCGTGCGTCCTGCTCTCCGGCGGCGAGACCACCGTCACCGTGCGCGGCACGGGGCGCGGCGGGCGCAATGTCGAGTTTCTCCTCGCGCTCGCCGTCGCGCTCGACGGACACGCCGGCATCCACGCCATCGCAGGTGACACCGACGGCGTCGACGGACAGGAGGAGATCGCCGGCGCCTATCTCGCGCCCGACAGCCTTGCGCGCGCGTGGGCGAAAGGCATCCGTCCCCGCGACAGTCTCGCCAACAACGATGGCCACGGTTTCTTCGAGGCACTCGGCGATTCCGTCGTGACCGGCCCGACGCTCACCAACGTCAACGATTTTCGCGCCATCCTCGTTACCGAAGACGCCGCAAAGGCGGCGCAGCGCCGATAGTGCGCACGAGCTTTCTGTCATGCGAACCCGACCTGCACTCACGGTCGACGACGTCAAATCGATTGCCGCCGGCGCCGAGGCGCTGCGTAATGGCTGGGCGGTGAAAATCTCGGTCTGCGACGACGGCAGTCATCTGCTGTGGCTGCAATGCATGGATGGTGGGCCGCCACACAGTCGCTCCCGAGAAGGCGCGCACCTGCGTGCTCGCGCGGCGCCCGAGCAAGGTCTACGAGGACATGGTGAACTACGGCCGCTTCGCCGCGCTCAAGATGCCGGTGGTGCCGCTCGAAGGCGGCAAGATGATCGTTGTCGACGGCGCAGTGGTCGGGGCGCGGTTGGTGTGTCCGGGGTGAAGGCCGGGGAAGATGCCCGAGCGGCGCGCGCCGGTGTGGCCGCGATCGGGGCGAATCACGAAATCTGATCGTGTGTGTGCCCAGCGCACACCCGCAGCGGCGTGCAAGACGCGCCAAGGAGAATAGAGCATGCGACGCAGTCGCCGCGCCAAGATTGTTGCCACATTGGGTCCCGCCAGTTCGACCGAAGCGCAGATTCGTGCGCTCTTCGAGGCGGGCGCCGATGTCTTCCGTTTGAACTTCAGCCACGGCACGCAGGCGGACCACGCCGAGCGCGTACGCCTCATCCGCAACATCGAGCAGGACGCAGGGCGGCCGATCGGCATCCTGCTTGACCTGCAGGGCCCGAAGCTGCGCATCGGGACGATTGCGCAGGGCAAGGTTCAGCTCGGCGTTGGCGATCGCTGGCGTCTCGACATGGATCCCACGCCGGGAGATGCGTCGCGTGCACCGCTGCTGCACCCCGAGATTTTCGCCGCAGTGCAGGCAGGCACCGAGCTTCTGGTCGACGATGGCAAGGTGCGACTGCGCGTCGAGCAGTCGGGTCCGGACTTCGCCGAAACCACGGTGCTGGTGGGCGGCGCGGTGTCCGACCGCAAGGGCGTGAACGTGCCCGGTGTTGTGTTGCCGATCTCACCGCTCACGGAAAAGGACCGCAAGGACCTCGCGTTCGGTCTCGAACTCGGCGTGGACTGGGTCGCGCTCTCCTTCGTGCAGCGTCCGGAGGACATCGAGGACGCGCGCGGGCTGGTCGGCAAGCGTGCCTGGCTCATGGCGAAGCTGGAAAAACCGTCTGCGATCGAACACCTGGAGGCGATCGTCGAGCGCTGCGACGGCATCATGGTCGCGCGCGGCGATCTCGGCGTGGAAATGCCGCCGGAACAGGTGCCCGAACTGCAGCGGCGCATCGTGCGCGAGTGCCGGCGCCTCGGCAAGCCGGTGGTGGTGGCGACCCAGATGCTCGAATCGATGATCAGTTCACCGGTGCCGACACGGGCAGAGGCATCCGACGTGGCCAACGCGATCTACGATGGTGTGGACGCAGTCATGCTCTCCGCGGAATCGGCCTCGGGCAGCTATCCGCGCGAGGCGGTGCTGATGATGGATCGCATCATGCAGCGCGTGGAGCAGGATCCTGCCTATCGCAGCGGGCTCGAATCGAGTCACTGGAGCGAGGCGCCTACGGTGCCCGACGCGATCTGCTGCTCGCTGCGTCGCGTCGCCAAGCTGCTCGCGCCCGCAGCCACCATCACCTACACGTCGTCGGGATTCACCGGGCTGCGCGCGGCGCGTGAACGTCCGGCAGCACCGATCCTCGGCGTTACCCCGCACTTCAGCACCGCGCGCCGCCTGGCGCTGGTGTGGGGCATCCACGCTTTACCGACCCCTGAAGTGAGCCACGTCACCGACATGGTGAACTATGCGTGCCGCGCCGCGCAGTCGGAGGGCTTTGCGCAGGCGGGCGAGACGGTCGTGATCGTCGCCGGGCTGCCCTTCGGCAGCTCCGGCCACACCAATCTGTTGCACATCACGACCATTCCGGGCGCCAAGACCGACACGTAAGCGCGCTGCCGCGAGCTGGAGGTAAACGGGGTCGCACCAGAAGCATTCCCACGCGCATCAAAAAGGAGGTCAGGAATGTTCGACAGAATCGTGGTTCCCACCGATGGTTCCGAACTCGCCGAAAAGGCGGTCGACCGTGCCATCGAGTACTGCCGTCGCGTCGGCGCGAGCATGACGACGGTTTACGTGCGCCCGACGAACCCTATGGAAGAGGTGAAGACTCTGAATGACTACGGGACTTCCGTGATCCCGATCGTCACGCCGGAGGCGATAGAGCACGCGGAACGTCATGCTCGCGAGATGCTGCAACGGGTGGCCGACCGCGCCCGCGACCAAGGAGTCGAATGTGCGACCGCGATTGTCGCGAACGACCAACCTTACCGCGGCATCATCGAGCTCGCAGAGCAGCAGAGCGGCAGCCTGATCTTCATCGCCTCGCATGGCCGCGGGGGCATGGAAGCGCTGCTGCTGGGCAGCGTGACGCAGAAGGTGTTGGCGCATTCGAAGATCCCGGTGCTGGTCTTCCGCTGACCGCCGGGCAGGGCACGAGCGCAGTCGACTTCATCGCACGACGGACGGGGTACGCCGGCCGGCGCAAACGCCTGCCGGGTGGGCGCTGTCGCCAGCCGGGACAAGACACGCGCGTTCGATCAGTCCGAGTGGATGCGCCGTCAGCTCGAAATCGAGGCGGGCGACCAATGAGCGGGGCCACACGAGTCTATCCGCGCGACCTCATCGGCTACGGTCGGCACGTACCCCACGCCAACTGGCCGGGGCAGGCGCGCATCGCCGTGCAGTTCGTGCTCAACTACGAGGAGGGCGGCGAGAACTGCGTGCTGCACGGTGACCGCGCGAGCGAGCAGTTTCTCTCCGAGATCATCGGCGCGCAGGCATACGAGGCGCGTCACCTGTCGATGGAGTCGATCTACGAATACGGCTCGCGGGTGGGCGTGTGGCGCATCCTGCGCGAGTTCGAGCGACGCGGGCTGCCGCTCACGATCTTCGGCGTCTCGATGGCGCTCGAACGGCATCCGGAAGCGACCGCCGCCTTCGTCGAGCTGGGCCACGAGATCGCCTGCCACGGCTGGCGCTGGATCCATTATCAAAGCATGGACGAGGCGACCGAGCGCGAGCACATGCGCCTCGGTGTCGACATCATCCGCCGGTTCACCGGCAAGGCACCGGAAGGCTGGTACACGGGTCGCGACAGTCCGAACACGCGCCGGCTCGTGGT
>JAEUMW010000402.1 GCA_016791345.1 Betaproteobacteria bacterium
GGCGATGAGGTGTGCCGCACCGGCTGGAGTAAGGCCCACGCGATACTCATGGTTCTTGACTTCCTTGGGGACACCTATCTGCACGAGGACACCTCCCACACGCATTGTGCGAATGCAACATCAGCTGCCATAACATATCACAGGTGAGCGACAACTATCTGATAAGTAAAGCTCCGCACGAATCACGCGGCGTCGCGCGCACGGACTCGCAGAGAACCGAACCAGCGTGGATCGGCGGGCGCGTTTTGCCTCCGCCTGCCGCACGTCGGAGATCGATACCCGCGGCATACGACCTGCTCATGCTACCCCGCAGAATCGACCACATCGGGGGGCAAGATGTTCTCTTCGGGGTACTACAGGTCCGCGCCGCCTTGGCTGCAGGATTGGCTGTTGTCCGCACGGGCGTTGGGCCGGAAGATGGCGCGTGAGAGCGGGACATTCCATGGCATCCGCGCGGAACTCGACCGGACGCAGCACTGGACACGCGAGGAAGCCGCCCTCGTGCAGGCACAGCGCTTGACCAGCGTGATCCGCCGTGCCGCGCGCCACGTTCCGTACTACCGCGACCGGTTCCGGACCCTCGGACTGGACGCGGAGAAGATGGAGTTCCCGCGCGACCTGCACCGCATCCCGCTGTTGACCAAGGCCGAAGTTCGCGCAGCCGGGCGACGGCTGGTGGCCGACGATGCCGGCAAGCCCATGATTTCGGGCAGCACCAGCGGCACCACCGGCAGTCCCGTGTGGTTTCACCAGGATCTCAACGCCGTGACGCGCGAGCACGCGTTCATCTGGCGGCACCTGCGGTGGGCCGGGTTGCGCCCGGGAGACCGCCGCGCGTGGCTGCGCGGCGAACCCATCGTCCCGGCTGATCGCAACGACCCGCCGTACTGGCGCCGCAACTACGCTGACAACATGCTCATGCTGTCGTCGCTGCACCTGTCTCACCGCAACGCCCCGCGCTACCTCGAAGCGCTCGCTGAATTCGATCCGGTGGTGCTGCAGGCCTACCCGTCCTCCGTGAGTTTCCTCGCGGCGTGGATGATGGAACACGGGAAGCGCTACGCGGGACGGTCGTTGAGAACCGTCGTCACGTCTTCGGAAATGTTCGACCCTCGGCAAAGAGAGCAGGTGGCGACCGCTTTCGGCTGCAAGGTGATGGATTGGTACGGGCTGGCGGAGCGGGTCGCGGCCATCGGGATGTGCGAGCGCGGCAGCTACCACGTGATGATGGACTACGGCTACGTCGAGTTCATCCCGACGGAGTTCGAGGGGTTGGTGGAGCCGGTCGGCACCGGCTTCAACAACCGGGCCATGCCGTTGCTGCGCTATCGGTGTGGCGATCTCGTGCGCCTGGCCCCCGCCGGCGCCACGTGCGAATGCGGGCGTCACGGCCCCATCGTGGCGGAGGTCATCGGCCGCTCCGACGACTTCATCAAGATGCCCGATGGCCGCCGCATGGCGGCGTGCCTTGCCGGCAACATGTTCCGCGGGGTGCCAGGCATCCTGGAAGGGCAGATTCAGCAGGAGTGCCTCGACTCGCTGACGATTCGCGTCGTCCCGTCGCAGGAGTACACGGAAGCGTCCGAACAGGCTCTTCTGAGCAACGCCCGCGCGCGCCTGGGCGCCAACCTGGCGTGCCGGGTGGTGGTGGTCGACGAGATTGCCCGCACGCCGCGCGGCAAGTTCAAGTCGGTAATCTGTTCGGTCTAGCCGTTGCGCCTTCGCGCTCGAGAATCGCGCTGACAACCTCGCGCACGAGCTTCGGTCCGCGGTAGACGAGGCCGGTGTAGAGCTGAACGAGGCTCGCACCGGCCTCCATCTTTTCCACTGCGTCCTTTCCGCCCAGTATGCCGCCGGCCCCGATGACGGGCAGTCTCCCGTCGAGGGCCTGGCACAGCCGCCGCAGAATGTCGGTCGCTCGCGCCCGCAGCGGTGCGCCGCTCAAGCCACCGGCTTCCTTCGCCCACGGAGAATCCTCGATCCCTTCGCGTGACAGGGTGGTGTTCGTTGCGATTGCCCCGTCCATGCCGTGTTTCAGAAGAAGGCCGGCAACGGCGTCGATCTGTCCGAACGAGAGATCGGGCGCGATCTTCACCGCAATCGGTACATAGCGGCCGTGGGCAGCCTTGAGCGTGCACTGCTCCGACTTGAGCACGGCGAGCAGGGCGTCGAGCTCTTCGGCATTCTGCAGATTGCGCAGCCCGGTCGTATTCGGCGAGGAGATGTTCACGGCGACATAGCTCGCGTGGCCATACACGGCGCGTAGTCCGTGGACATAGTCCTCGTGCGCGCGCTCGAGGGGCGTGTCGAAGTTCTTGCCGATGTTGATCCCGAGAATGCCGTTGAAGCGGGAACGTTCCACGTTCGCGAGCAGCCTTTCCAGACCGACATTGTTGAACCCGAAGCGGTTGACGATCGCTTCGTGCTCGGGGATGCGAAACACCCGCGGCGATGGATTGCCCGGCTGCGGACGCGGGGTCACGGTGCCGATCTCGATGAAGCCGAAGCCGAGCGCCGCCATGAGGTCAACGTACTCGCCGTTCTTGTCGAATCCTGCTGCCAAGCCCACCGGGTTGGGAAAATCGATCCCCATGACGCGTCGCGGTGCGCTCGGCGGAGGGGGCGCCAGCCAACCCGTCAGACCCAGGGCATGGCAGCGAGCAAGACCCGCCAGCGCGACGTGCTGGGCTTTCTCCGGGTCGAGTGCGAAGAGGAGGCGGCGAATCGCCGAGTAGAGCATGGGGGGTGTGACTCTGCGGACATTGCAAATTCAGCCCGGCGCGACCAGTAGCGAGGCTAGGACGCCTCCGCTCCAGTCTCGGTCGACTTGTACTCGGTGAGACGCCCCGATTTCTTGAGGAAGCGAACCGCGAGGTAGGCGGCAGTAACGGGCAGCAGCCACCACAGGAGCGCGCGGATATCGGGCCACGCCTCGTCGCCGAGCGCCTGGTAGAGCGTCAGGGCACTGATCCCGATGAAAGCGATCGCCAAGCCGAACATCGTGCCGTACTCGCGTATGGCGAGGCGCCTCCAGTTAAAGCGCATACCCTCGATCGATTGCCTGAAGCCTTTCCAGTTGGGCCAGATGCGGTTCACGCGGGCGCAATAGGCTTCGTACTCGGCGCCGAACTTGCCGCGCAGGAAGTTCTCCTCGGCAGCAATGATACTGGCGTAGACGGAAATGAAGAACGGAACTCCGATGATGTAGAGCGGGAGCGAGTGGACCATCACCGCGAGGCCGATGATGATGAGCAGATTGCCGAGATACAAGGGGTTCCTCGAGTGCGCGAAGACGCCGCCTTGCACCAGATCCTCGGCGTAGACCTTCCCCTCGCGACCACCGCGGACGATGTACTCGTAACCGATGGTCAGCATGCGCAGGCCCTGGCCCGCGAGCGCAATGGCAGCGCCTACCAGATCCATCACCATATCGAGGACACGGTCGCCAAACGCGAAGGTCGGTGAGCAGAAGAGCAGCGTTGCTGCGATAAAGGCGGGAAACAGCATGTTGCGATAGCGGAAAAAGAAGTTCCCCGCCGCGATCAAGTCGGGATGGCGCATGAGGTTCATGCTCACCCTCGCTTGAAGGCCAGAAAACCGCAGAAGTTGTACCACCTGAAGAAAGTTTCCACCTCCTGGAAGCCGCTTCGGCGCAGAAGCTCGACGTTTTCATCGACGCGATAGGGAATCAGAACGTTCTCGAGCGCTTCCCGCTTCTGCGCGATCTCCATCTCGTCATACCCGTTCCGCCGCTTCATGTCGTAGTAGAACTTGATGAACAGACGGTTGATCGTCGAGTCCGCCGCCAGCACCTTCTCAACGAGAATCAGGACACCGTTGTCATTGAGACCCGAGACGATCTGGCGCATAAGATTGTCGCGGTAGAGCGGACGCACGAACTGCAGGGTGAGATTCAGCACAACGACCGAGGCGTTCTCAATCACGCAGCCGCGGTTCAAGTCGGCTTTTTCGAGTCGCATGCGCCCGGACTCGAGCAAAGCCCGGAACCGCTGTCGGGCCCGGTCCAGCATGGGCTCGGAGTAGTCGAGGCCGACCAGTGTCGCGCCCGGGCCGACGGCCAGATGCAGCGTTTCGAGCGTGATGCCGGTCGAGCATCCCAGGTCGTAGACGTTCGACCCTTCGGTCGCAAACTCGCCTGCCATTTCGCCGATCATGCGCTGCAGTTCCCGATACATCGGGACGCTGCGGTCGAGCATGTCGTCGAACACCTCGGCAGTTTGTTCGCCGAAGTTGAAGTCGCCGACACTGCGGGTCGTGTCCGCAAACAGCGCGTCGCGCTTTGGTGGCATGGGTCTACGCTCCCGGTAACCGGCAGGTGACATCTTCGACTAAGTCCCATGCCTCTGTCCAGAATGCGGCATCCCGTCGTCCGGAATGCGGCACCGCGAGTTATCGGCCCCGCCACGTAAAGATTGCGCTGGCGGCGTAGTTCCAGACGGTGCCGACGATGGCACCGGCCACGCCGGCAAGCCACCACCTGTAATGCTCGCTGAAGACGAAGCTCGCTACACCGACATTCGCGACGACTCCGACACTGCAGATTGCGTAGAAGGAAAGAAGCCCGGTCACGAACTTGAAACCCCGCCGCCGACGGTCATGGTAGGTGAGAAAGTTGTTCAGCCAGTAATTGCTCGTCATTGCCACCAGCGTTGCCATGGTCTGCGCGACGCCGAAGCCTGTCCGCACGACCTCGTAGAACAACCCGAGCGATGCCACGTGGACAGCCACGCCACTCAAGCCCACGACCGAGAACATGATGAAGCGCGCCGGCAGGATGTGCCCGAAGCGCTTGTCCGCGATCAGCATCAGGTACTCCC
>JAEUMW010000403.1 GCA_016791345.1 Betaproteobacteria bacterium
GGCGGCGAGCCTGCGCGGCAGCGGGCTGCGCCTGGCGGTAGTCGAGCCGGCCGCACCGCGCGGCGTGTCGGACGCTGCCTGGGACAGCCGCATCTACGCCATCAGTCCCGGCTCGGTCGCGTTTCTCGAGGCGGCGGGTGCTTGGCAGAGGCTCGATGCGACGCGTGTCGAGCCCGTGCTCGATATGCACGTGTGCGGCGACGACGGGACCTCGCGTCTCGATTTCAGCAGCCTCGACGTCGGGCATTCCGCACTCGCGTGGATTCTGGAGGGGTCTCGCCTGCAGGACGCGCTCTGGCGCACGCTCATCGCGGACGGCGGCATCGAGCTGCGTTGTCCGGCTTCCTGCGCGTCGATCACTTGGCTGGACGATCGCGCGCAGATCGCTCTCGAGGACGGAGAGCGCCTGCGTACCAAGCTCGTGGTGGGCGCCGACGGTGCCGACTCCTGGGTGCGCAAGCAGGCCGGAATCCACGCCCATGTTCACGCGTACGGCCAGCTCGGCGTAGTTGCCAATTTCGCCTGCGCGGTGATTCACGCGGGTGTGGCGCACCAGTGGTTTCGTTCCGATGGCGTGCTTGCCCTGCTGCCACTGCCCGGAAACCGCGTCTCGATGGTGTGGTCTACGTGGGAGGCGCAGGGTCAGGAGCTGCTCGCCCTGTCCGGCGAAGCCTTGTGCGAGCGGGTGCGGGAAGCAAGCCGCGATGCGCTCGGTGCCCTGACGCTGATCACGCCTGCGGCGGCCTTTCCCCTGCGCCGGACCAAAGTCGCGCGGCTCGTCGCACCACGCGTTGCGCTGATCGGAGATGCGGCACATGTCGTGCATCCGCTGGCCGGTCAGGGCGTGAACCTGGGATTCCGGGATGCGCGAGAGCTGGCGGCGCTGCTGACGGATCGCGGTCCGCTGCCCGACTGCGGCGCGCTCTCGTTTCTGCGTCGCTTCGAGCGCGCCCGGGCCGAAGATATCCTGTCCATGATGGCGACCACCGACATGCTGCAGAAGCTTTTCAATACCGATCTGCCCGCGCTCTCGGCGGTCCGCAATTGGGGGCTGCGTCTCACCGGCCGCCTCGGCGCGGTCCGCAACCTGCTGATCCAACACGCGGTAGGCTGACCGCCGAGCCGCGATAACCCGGAATTCATCCCATGCTGAAGAGATTCGTCCCCACCGTCGCCGCGCTTGCCCTGCTCGCGAGCGGCGCCGCCCTCGCCAACGAGGCCCTCAAGAAGACGCTGCAGGAGAAAGTGCCGCAGTTGCCGATCGAGAGCATCAGCAAGTCACCCTTGCCCGGTTTCTACGAGGTGGTAGCGAACGGCACCATTTTCTACGCCGACGAGAAAGGTCAGTACCTCATTCTTCCGGAGCGGGTGCTCGATCTCGACGCCAAGAAGGACATCCTCGAAGAGCGCATGCTGAAACTGACCGGGATTCGCTTCGATGCGCTGCCGCTCGATCTCGCCTTCAAGAACGTGAAGGGCAACGGCAAGCGCCGGCTGGCGGTGTTCTCCGATCCCGATTGCCCTTACTGCCGGCGTCTCGAACAGGACCTGACCAAGCTCAACGACGTGACCGTGTACACGTTTTTGCTGCCGATCGAGCAACTGCATCCGGCCGCGCCCGAGAAGGCGAAAGCGGTCTGGTGTTCCGCCGACCGCCAGAAGACCTGGAGTGCGCTCATGCTCAACAACGTCGCGCCGAGCGG
>JAEUMW010000404.1 GCA_016791345.1 Betaproteobacteria bacterium
TATTGCGCGCTGTCCCCGGCGAGCGCCGCCTCGCCGCGCACCTTGGAACCCCGGACCTTCGCCGTGCGCAGCGTGGAGTACGACGACCGCCGCGCCGGTGCCGCCGGTCAGACGGCGGACGTGACCCGCATCACCCTCGCAGGGGGCGCGGGGCAGGCCTACACGATGACTTGTCAGTGGCCGCCGGGCGCGCCGGCGCAAAGCTTTCTCACGTCCGAGGAAATCGAGGGCGCGATCGCGTCGCACTTTGCGTTGAACCTCCAGCGGTAGCGCGCGGGAACAAGAGTCGTCCACAGCGCCGGCGCGCGTGCTCTTTCTCGCGCGAAGCGCCGTTCCCTTGCCCTGTTTCCTTACACAGCCAGCGATCTTGCATTCAACCGACAGGTAAATCAGATGACAGTTAGACGAGTCCTGACGCTCTTCCTTGTCCTCGTCGCGTCCCTGACCGGCGCGACTTGGGCGTTCGCGCAGCAGGTCACGGGCCCACTGGGTTCGCCCAGCGCGACCACCACCATCAGCGGCAAGCAGCTGCCTGCACCGAGCCCGAAGTTCGGCGGCGTGATCAAGGACGACGCCCTGCAATCCAAACCCTGGTGGCCGCCGCGCGTGGTGCCGCCGAAGGGCGCACCCAACATTCTCCTCATCATGACGGATGATGCAGGCTTCGCGATCAACAGCGTCTTTGGTGGCGTCATCCCGACGCCGAGCATGGACCGCATCGCCAAGAACGGGCTGCGGTACAACCGCATCACCTCCACCTCGCTGTGCTCGCCGACGCGCGCCGCGCTCATCACCGGGCGCAATCATCACTCGGTCGGCTTTGGCGTGATTGCCGAGCAGGCCACCGGCTTCCCCGGCTACGACAGCGTGATCGGGCTGGACAACGCCACCATCGGCCGCATCCTGCGCGATAACGGCTACGCGACGAGCTGGTTCGGCAAGGATCACAACACGCCGACCTACCAGGCCAGCCAGGTCGGGCCGTTCACCCAGTGGCCGACCGGCATGGGCTTCGACTACTTCTACGGCTTCGTCGGTGGCGACGCGAACCAGTGGGGGCCAAACCTCTTCCGCAACACCACGCAGATCTATCCGTGGATCGGGAAAGAAGGCTCGTTGAGCATGGATCGCTCGGATCCCAAGGCCGCGATCTGGCCAGTCACCGGCAAGGAGCCCTCCTGGAACCTGATCACGGCGATGGCCGACGACGCCATTGATTGGATGACACGGATTCACCAGACCGATCCGCGCCAGCCAATTTTTCTCCATTACGTGCCGGGCTCCTCGCACGCGCCGCACCATCCGACGAAGGAATGGGTGGACAAGATCCACGCCATGCATCTCTTCGACGACGGCTACGAGAAGCTGCGCGAGCGCATCTTCGAGAACCAGAAAAAGCTCGGCGTGATTCCGCAGGACGAGCAGCTCACGCCCTGGCCCGCCGACGTCCTCACGCCGTGGGACAAGCTCTCGCCGGAAGCGAAGAAGCTCTACATCCGGCAGGTGGAGGTGTTCGCCGCGTACGTGGCCTACAACGACCACGAGATCGGTCGTGTGATCCAGGCGTTCGAGGACCTGGGCAAGCTCGACAACACGATCATCATCTACATCAACGGCGACAACGGCACGAGCGCCGAGGGCGGGCCGGAAGGCACGTTCAGCGAGGTCGCGTTCTTCAATGGCGTGCGCCCGCCGGTCGAAGTGCAGATGAAGTACTACGACGCCTGGGGCACTGAGTTCACCTACAACCACATGTCCGCGGGCTGGTCCTGGGCGTTCGACACGCCGTTCGACTGGTTCAAGCAGAACGCCTCCCGGCTCGGCGGCGTCAACCAGAACATGGTCGTCTCGTGGCCGGCGCGCATCAAGGACAAGGGCGCCCTGCGCGACCAGTTCATGCACGTGATCGATGTCGTGCCCACGCTGCTCGAGGTCACCGGCATCCACGCGCCCGAAGTCGTGGACGGCATCAAGCAAAAACCCATCGAGGGGACGAGCTTCGCCTACACCTTCGACGCGAAGAACGCCAAGGCGCCGTCGCGTCACAAGACCCAGTACTTCGAGATGATGGGCCAGTGGGCGCTTTATCACGACGGGTGGCTGCTCTCCACCAAGGTCAACCGCGTGCCGTGGGACGCGTTCAGTCCCGCCAACCCCGACCCGCTCAACAACCAGGTCTTTCAGCTCTACGACCTGACCAAGAACTTCAACCAGTCCGAGGACATCGCCGCGAAGCATCCAGAAAAGGTCAAGCAGATGCGGAAGATGTTCGTCGCGGAAGCGAAGAAGTATCAGGTCTTCCCGCTCGACGCGTCCGTGGGGGCTCGGGTCGCGGCCCAGCGTCCGAGTCTCACTGCCGGCCTTTCCGAGCTCGTCTACACGCGGCCCATGACTGGCGTACCGCAGGGCGACGCGCCGTACCTTCTCAATACGTCCTACAGCCTGACGGCCGACATCACCGTGCCGGAAGGTGGCGCGGAGGGCATGATCGCGACCTCCGGCGGGCGCTTTGCGGGATGGGGCTTCTACCTGCTCAAGGGCAAGCCGGTGTTCAACTGGAACCTGCTCAATCTGGAGTGGGTCAAGTGGGAAGGTCCCGAGTCGCTAGCGCCCGGCAGGCACACCATCGAGTTCGATTTCAAGTATGACGGCCTGGGCGTCGGAACGATGACGTTCAACAACTTCACCGGCATCGGGCGCTCGGGGACCGGCACGCTCAAGGTCGATGGCAAGGAAGTTCAGACGAAGAAGATGGAGCGAACCATCCCCATCATCCTGCAGTGGGACGAGAGCTTCGATATTGGCTCGGACACGATCACCGGCGTCAACGACGCGGACTACAAGCCACCGTTCCCGCTGACCGCCCAATTCAACAAGCTCACGATCAAGATCGACCGTCCGCAGCTCACGCCAGAAGACATCAAGAAACTTCAGGCTTCCATGAAGGCAAAGGCCGCCGCCGACTGATCGCGCGGAAACAGAAACGCCCCATCATGCCCATAGGGCGGTGGGGCGTTTCATCGTCCGTACGACGTGATCCTCATCCTCACCGCCATACCTGAACGGATCGGTCTTCATCAAATGACGGAGAACCTTCCATGACCCGCACCGCACCCGTCCTGGTTACGTTCGGCCTCGCCCTGGCCGCACACGCTCACGCCGAGATGAGCGCCGAAGAACTCGCGAAGATGACGCAGAATCCGGTCGCGAACCTGATCGGCGTGCCCTTCCAGAACAACACCAACTTCAACGTCGGTCCGCAGAAGGGCACGCAGAACATCCTCAACATTCAGCCGGTGATTCCGATCACCCTGAATGAGAACTGGAACCTCATCACGCGCGCCATTCTGCCCGTAATCT
>JAEUMW010000405.1 GCA_016791345.1 Betaproteobacteria bacterium
TCGAGCTGGAGATTCTTCCGCGCTACATCGAGCAGCGGCGCTGGTTCGCGCAGAAGGGCGAGAAGGTGAAGCGCGCGCGCCTCGTCGACCACGGTCTGCTCGAACGCGGCAGCCAGTCGTGGCTCATCGGGCAGTTCGACGTCGAGACCGGCGCACAAACCATCCGCTACTTCGTGCCGCTGTCGCTCGCCTGGGAGGAGACGGAGGAGGCGCGCGTGCGCAGCCTCAAGACGGGGACGGTGGCCAAGGTGCGCCAGCAGGCGAACGTCGGCGTCATGGCCGATGCATTGCCGGACGTTGCATTCTGCCGCGCGCTGGTGGAGACCATCGGTCAGGGTCGCGAGCTTGCGACGGCGCAGGGGAAGCTTCGCTTCGTGCCGACGCGCGCGTTCCGCGAGATCGCCGGCAGCGACCTGTCCCGCCTCGATCTCGCCCGCCCCACGATGCAGAGCAGCAACACCGTGGTCACGCTGGGCGACCGACTCTTCGTCAAGGGCTACCGCCAGGTGCGCAGCGGCGTCAACCCCGAGCTCGAGATGGGCCGCTTCCTCACCGAGGTGGCGCAGTTCCCGAACTGCGTGCGCGTCGCCGGGGCGCTCGAGTATCTCGCCGCCGACGGCTCGACCTCCACGCTGTGCCTGCTGCAGGCGTTCCTCACCAACGAAGGCGACGGCTGGACCTACGCCGTCGACTACCTGGGCCGCTTCCTCGAAGAGCGCGGTACGCAGCCGTCGACGCCGGATGCGCACGGCGGCTTCCTCGCCCTCATGCAGACACTCGGCACGCGCACCGCGCAACTGCATTGCGCACTCGCCCGCACCACCGGCGATGCAGCGTTCGATCCCGAGCCTTTTGCCGCAACCGATCTCGCCGAGTGGAAGCGACGCGTGCTCGACGAGGCCGCCGCCACCCTCGCACTACTCGACCAGCGACGAAGCGAGCTGCCTGGCGCCGTGCGTGCGGAAGCGGAATCGCTGCTGCAGGGACGCGAGCGTCTGACCAGGCGCATCGAGACGTACGAATTGCCGCCGAGTGCAACGCTCAAGACACGGCTGCACGGCGACTATCACCTGGGACAGGTGCTGCTCTCCAATCACGATTTCATCATCATCGATTTCGAAGGCGAGCCTGCGCGGCCGCTGCCCGAACGTCGCGCCAAGCATTCGCCGCTGCGCGACGTGGCGGGCATGCTGCGGTCGTTCAATTACGCGCACTCGGCCGCACTGCGCCACGCCGCCCAGGGCGGCGGCGACGCCTCGACGCTGGAGCCGCTCGCGGCGCAATGGGAACGCGAGGTGCGTCAGGCATTTCTCGCAGCCTATGAAGAAACGGTGCGAACGTCGCCGCTCTATACCGATTTCAATGCTGCACACGGACTGCTCGCGCTCGCCGAGCTGGACAAGGTACTGTACGAGCTGCGCTACGAGCTCGGCAACCGGCCCGATTGGGTCTCGATCCCGCTGCGCGGCATCTTTGCGCTCGTGGGCGACGCCTGACACGGATAGGAGATTGCCATGGAACAACACGTGGACATGCTGATCGAGCCGGCGCGGGTGTTCCTGCTGCAGGTTGCCAGTCTGCTGCCGCGTCTCGGCATCGCGCTGATCGTGCTCGTCGCCGGCTGGCTGTTGGCGCGGGTGGCGCGCTTTGCCGTGACGCGGGGACTGCGCGCGATCAACTTCAACGTGCTGACCGAGCGCGCGGGACTCGACGAGTTTCTCCGCCACGGCGGTGTGGACGTCGATACCGTCGGCATTCTCGGTCTGCTGGCGTACTGGCTGGTGATTCTCGCGGCGCTTTTCATCGCGGCAAGCGGGATCGGGCTGCCCAACGTCACCGATCTCATCGCGCGCATCATGCTGTTCGTGCCGAAGGTGATGGTCACCGTGCTGATCCTCGCCTTCGGTGCGTATTTCGCCCGTTTCATCGCGGCGACCATCATGACCTACTGCAAGAACGCAGAAGTGCGCGACGGCGAGCTGCTCGGCCGCCTGGCGCAGTACACGGTGCTCGCCTTCGTCGTCCTGATCTCGCTCGACCATCTCGGTGTCGGCGGCGACATCATCCGGCAGACGTTCCTCATCGTGCTCGGCGGTGTGGTGCTCGCGCTGGCGCTCGCCTTCGGCATCGGCGGACAACGCTGGGCGGCGGAACTGCTCGAGCGCTGGTGGCCGCGTCGCGACGACGAGAGATGACGGCAGCTGCGAGGGGCCGCGCGGCAGCGCTGCAGGTGCAATGAGGCGCCGCCATGCAATGCCCTTCGGCTGCGAGCTCCTGCCCAGTGGCGGCGCGCGCTTCCGCCTGTGGGCACCCGGTGCGCGCGCGGTGGCGCTGCGCCTGCACGCGGCAGGGGAACAGCCACAGGAAGCCGCAGCAGCAGCGCTCGGCCAAGGCTGGTTCGAAGCCGAGCGCGGCCGGGCACGCGCCGGCGACCGCTACCAGTTCGTCATCGACGGCGACCTCGCCGTCCCCGATCCGGCCGCGCGCTGGAATCCCGAAGACGTCCACGGCGCGAGTGCGATCGTCGATCCGCTCGCCTTCGACTGGCAGGACACCGCGTGGCGCGGTCGTCCGTGGCACGAGGTCGTGCTGTACGAAGTGCACGTCGGCACCTTCTCGCCGGAGGGCACGTTCGCCGGGGTCGAGCAGCGATTGGACCACCTCGTCGCACTCGGTGTCACCGCGATCGAGATCATGCCGGTCGCGGATTTTCCCGGGGCGCGCGACTGGGGCTACGACGGTGCGCTGCTCTTCTCGCCGGATGCCGCGTACGGCACGCCCGACGATCTCAAGCGTCTGGTGCAGGCGGCGCACGCCCGCAGGCTGATGGTCTTTCTCGATGTCGTCTACAACCACTTCGGACCCGAGGGCAATTACCTCTACGTCTACGCGAGGCAGTTCTTCACCGAGCGCCATCACACGCCGTGGGGCGGCGCCATCGACTTCGAGGGGCCGGCAAGCCGCACCGTGCGCGACTTCTACGTGCACAACGCCCTCTACTGGATCGAGGAGTTCCACATCGACGGGCTGCGGCTCGATGCCGTGCACGCGATCTACGATGCCTCGCGCCCCGACATCCTGGTGGAGATTGCCGCGGCGGTGCGCGCCGGTCCGGGCGCCGACCGCCACGTCCACCTCGTGCTGGAAAACGACGACAACGCCGCCCGCTACCTGTGCCGAGGCGGAGAACGCGACGGCTGCTACGACGCGCAGTGGAACGACGACATCCACCACGCGCTGCACGTTCTGCTCACGGGCGAGAGCGAAGGCTACTACGCCGACTACGCCGACGATCCGCTCGCGCACCTCGGACGTTGTCTCGCCGAAGGCTTCGCCTACCAGGGCGAGCGCTCGCCCTATCGCGAGGGGCAACCGCGCGGCGAACCCAGCGCCGGCCTGCCGGCGACGGCGTTCGTGAGCTTCCTGCAGAACCACGATCAGATCGGCAACCGCGCCTTCGGCGAGCGTCTCGCCGCCTTGGCCGCACCCGAGCGCCTGGCCGCGGCCGTCGCGGTGGTGCTGCTCGCGCCGTCGCCCCCGCTCCTCTTCATGGGCGAGGAATGGGGCAGCACGCAGCCCTTCCTGTTCTTCTGCGATTTCGAGCCCACGCTCGCGCCGCAGGTCACCGCCGGGCGCCGCCGCGAGTTCGAGCGGTTTCCGCGCTTTCGCGACGAGG
>JAEUMW010000406.1 GCA_016791345.1 Betaproteobacteria bacterium
ATCGCGCAGGCATACGCCAGCGGACGCGGCGCCATTCGCGTGCGCGCGCGCTGGACGATCGAGCGGCTTGCCCGCAGTCAGTGGCAGATGGTGGTGCACGAGCTGCCGCCAGGGACCTCCTCGCGCAAGGTGCTGGAGGAGATCGAGGCGCTCACCAATCCGCAGCCCAGGCCGGGGAAGAAATCGCTGACGCCCGAGCAGGCGCGCGAGAAGCAGCTCATGCTGTCTCTGCTCGATCGTGCGCGCGACGAGTCCGACCGCGCGCATCCGGTGCGCCTCGTCTTCGAGCCGAAAAGCTCGCGCCAGGACGAGAACGAGTTCGTCAACCTGCTGCTCGCCAAGACCAGCATGGAGTCGAACGCGCCGATGAACCTCGTCATGGTCAGCCTCGACGGTCGTCCGACGTCGAAGAACCTGCGCGAGGTGCTGACGGAGTGGCTCGCCTTCCGCTTCACGACGGTCACGCGGCGCACGCGGCATCGGCTCGACCAGGTGCTCGATCGCATCCACGTGCTGGAGGGGCGGCTCATCGTCCTGCTCAACGTGGACGAGGTGATCCGCATCATCCGCAATGCCGACGATCCCAAGGCCGAGCTCATCGCCGCCTTCAACCTCAGCGAGCGACAGGCGGACGACATCCTCGAGATCCGGCTTCGCCAGCTGGCGAAGCTCGAGCACATCAAGGTCGAGCGCGAGCTCGAAGGGTTACGCAAGGAACAGAAAGGGCTGGAACGCGTGCTCGGCTCGCGCCGCGCGCTGGAGAATCTGGTCGTCGCCGAGATCGAGGCGGACGTGAAGGCGTTCGGCGACGCGCGTCGCACGGTGATCGAAGCCTCCGAGAAGGCCACTGCCGCGGTGCCCGTGGTCGACGAGCCGCTCACCGTCATCTTCTCGAAGAAGGGCTGGGTGCGCGCGCGTCAGGGCTGGGACATCGATACCAGCGCCCTCTCGTTCAAGGAAGGCGACGCGCTCGCCGCCACCGCCGAATGCCGCACCGTCGACCCGGTGGTGTTCCTCGATTCGCTGGGACGCGCCTACACGCTGGAGGCGGCCGAATTGCCGCCGGGACGCGGCGACGGTGCACCGGTCTCGTCGCTCGTCGACGTGCAGGGCGGTGCGCAGATCCGCCACATGATCGTCGCCAAGCCCGAGGCGAAGCTGCTGGTCGCCTCCAGCGGCGGCTACGGATTCATCGCGAAGTTCGGCGACCTGCTGGCGAAAAAACGCGGCGGCAAGGAGTTCATCACGCTGGAGGCAGGCGAGGAGCCGCTGCCGCCATTCCTCTTCGAGGATGCTCCCGGCAACTACGTCGCGGCGCTGTCAGAGCAGGGGCGCCTGCTGCTCTTCTCGATCGCCGAGATGCGCGAGCTCGCCAAGGGCCGCGGTGTCATCGTCATGGGACTGGAGCAAGGAGAGAAGCTCGTCGCCGTCGCCGTCTCCGACCAGCGCAAGCTCACCGTGGTGGGAACCGGTCGCGGCGGCCGCGAGAAGACCGTGAACATCTCGGGCGATGAACTGGCGCACCACGCCGGCCACCGTGCGCGCATGGGACGCGTGATCGCCGACAAGATCAAGCC
>JAEUMW010000407.1 GCA_016791345.1 Betaproteobacteria bacterium
TCGACTGGCGGAGAAGGTGGGATTCGAACCCACGGTACGGGGATAAGCCGTACACACGCTTTCCAAGCGTGCGCCTTAAACCTCTCGGCCACTTCTCCCGGAAAGCGCGCGAGAATAAACCAGCGGCAGCACAGTGTCAAAATTGCCGGGAAAGGAAAAGGGCCCGTCGCTTTCACGACGAGCCCTGATCACATGCCTTGTTCCTTTACTTGCTGACTGAGGTCATCGCGCTCTTGATCTGCTCGATGCCCACCTGATCATCGAGCGTGGTCAGATCGCCCGGATCGCGGCCCTCGGCAATGGCTTGAATCGAACGCCGCAGCACCTTGCCGGAGCGGGTCTTCGGCAGTTGCGTGATGAAGTGCACGCGTGACGGCCGTCCGATCGCACCGAGCGCCTTGTCCACGGTCTCGAACACTTCCTTCTCCATGGCCTTGCGAGCTTCCGGGGTTGCAATCTTCGATGCGTCCTTCACGACGGCGAAGGCCATCGGCACCTGCCCCTTGAGTTGATCGGCAACCCCGACCACGGCCACTTCCGCGATGTTCGAGTGATTGCTGACCGCCTCTTCGATCTCGCGCGTTCCCAGGCGGTGCCCAGCGACGTTGATGACGTCGTCGGTCCTGCCGAGGATGAAGTAATACCCGTCACTGTCGCGGATGCCCCAGTCGAAGGTGGTGTACACCATCGGGCTCTTGAACGTCGTGAAATAGGTTTTCACGAAGCGATCATCCTGGCCCCAGACGGTCGCGAGGCAGCCAGGCGGCAGGGGCGGCACCACGCACACGACGCCCTTCTCATTGGGCGGCACCTCCTCACCCGTCGCCTCGTGCAGCAACCGGACGTCATAACCGTAGGAGGGGAACGACGGGCTGCCGAACTTGGTCGGCGTTTTCTCCACGCCATGGACGGCGGTGAGAATCGGCCAGCCGGTCTCGGTTTGCCAGTAGTTGTCGACGATAGGAACACCGAGAGCGTCCGCTATCCAGTGCGCAGTCGGCTCGTCAAGGGGCTCGCCAGCGAGGAACAGCGTGCGCAGCGTGCTGATGTCGTACTTCCTGAGATAGGCGGGATCCTGCTTCTTCAGCACACGGGCTGCGGTCGGTGCGCTGAACATCACCGTCACCTTGTAGTCCTGGACGATCTTCCACCAGATGCCCGGATCCGGACGGATCGGCAGGCCTTCGTAGACGATCGTCGCCATGCCGGTGAGCAACGGCGCATAGACAATGTACGAATGCCCCACCACCCAGCCGATGTCGGAGGTGGAGAAATAGGTCTCCCCCGGGTTGCCGCAGTAGATGTACTTCATGGTGGAGGCCAGCGCGACGGCATAACCCCCGGTGTCGCGCTGCACGCCCTTCGGCTTGCCCGTGGTGCCGGACGTGTAAAGGATGTACGAGGGGTGCGTCGAATCCACCCACTCGCAGGGCACCTGGGCGTTCATGTGCTTCTCGCGAAGCTCGGCATAGTCGACGTCACGCCCCGGAATGAGCTTCATCTCCTTGTCCAGGCCGCGATTGACCATCAGCACTTTCGCGGGAGGCGTCTCGGACAGGCGAATCGCTTCGTCGACCAGATGCTTGTAGGGCACCGCCTTGCCACCGCGCATACCGGCATCCGCCGTGACCATGACCTTCGGTGTCGCGTCATCGATGCGGGTGGCGAGACTGTTCGAGGCGAAGCCGCCGAAGACCACGGAATGGATCGCGCCGAGCCTCACCGTGGCCAGCATCGCGAAAACGGCTTCCGCGATCATCGGCATGTAGATCAGGACGCGATCGCCCTTGCCGACGCCGAGTTCCTGCAGGATCGCCGCAAAGCGGTTGACCTCGGCCAGCAGGTCCTTGTAGGTATAGACCTTCTCCTGGTTGGTCTCGGTCGAGATGTAGATCAGCGCATTGCGATCCGGGTGTTCGGCAGCGTGCCGATCGACGGCGTTGTAACACAGGTTCGTTAGACCACCGGGGTACCATTTCGCGAACGGGGGATTGCTGTAGTCGAGAACCTTGTCGTACGGCTTCTGCCAGTGAATGAGCTGGGCGAGCTCACCCCAGAACGCGTCACGCTCCTCGACCGAACGCCGGTGGAACTCCTTGTAGATTTCTCCCACTTGACCCACTTGATCTCCCTCCTTCGTGTTGTTCGACAAACGCGGAAATGTTCCGCCAATCTTCGCGTCGCACGATGCAGCCGATATCCGAACGATGTGCTACCGCCGTGCCCGGAACCTGCAATTCTATCCCAGGTGGGGCTGCGCGAGATAATGATGACTCTGCATCTCGATCAGACGGCTCAGCGTGCGTTCGAGATCGCGCCCCACCGCTGTCGGGTCGAGCAACCCTTCGAGTGGTGCCTCGGCGGAAACGATGAGCTTGACGCGGCGGTCGTAGAACTCGTCGACCAGCCAGGCGAAGCGCCGCGCCGCGTCGCGCTCGTCCGCGAACATGCGCGGAATCCTTGACAGCAGCACGGTGTGAAAGCGCCGCGCGAGTTCGATGAAGTCGCCCTGGCCCCGCGGCTTCTGGCAGAGCTCTGCGAAATCGAACCACGCGACACCGGTTGCCATTCGTCGCGCGGCAAGCTGTCGACCCTCGACGTCGACCGCGACGTTCGCGTCTCCCTCATCGCGCGCGATCGCGACGAATTCCTCCTGCATGCGCAGTTCGGTGGCATCGGAAAGCGGCGAATGGTAAACGCCGAGCCTTTCCAGAGCACGCAGGCGGTAGTCCTGGCCGCCTTCCACCTTGAGAATCTGCAGGTGACCTTTCAGAAGATCGATCGCCGGCAGGAACTGCCCTCGCTGCAACCCGTTCAAGTACAGATCGTCGGGTTGCGTATTCGAAGTCGTCACCAGCACGACATCCTCGCCGAAGAGTCCATCCAGCAAGTGACGCATCAGCATCGCATCGCCGATGTCGGTGACCAGGAACTCGTCCAGGCACAGAAGCTTGGTGGTACGCGCGAGCCGCTTGGCGACGACTGCAAGCGGATTTGCCTGTCCCTGCAGCGTCGCCAGCTCGTGATGGACGTCCTGCATGAAGCGGTGGAAGTGCAGCCGTCGCTTGCGCTTGATGGGAGCTGCCGCAAAGAAGCAATCCATGAGGAAGCTCTTGCCGCGACCCACGCCACCCCACACGTAGAGTCCCTTGATGCGGCGTCGGCCGCCGCCGAAGAAGCGTTGCAGCGGACCGGCGGAGCGTTCCGCAGCCACCAGATCCTCGAAGAGGCGCTGGAAGTACGGCAGCACCGCCTCCTGCGCCTCGTCGAGCTGGAAACCGTGGGCGCTCGCCTGCTTTCTTACCCAATCCGCTACGCTGCTGCTGTCTTCACCCGGCCGGAACCCGGCAGCGGACGCCTTCGACGGTGCCGCCATCCCCTCCGAACGGGGGGAACCGAGGCGATCCACCGCTGCGTCCACCATCAGATGTGCAGGCTCCGATCGTCGACCCCGAGTGCTGCTTCGTGCATCACTTCCGACAGCGACGGATGAGCGTGGACGCTGCGCGCGATGTCTTCTGCGCTCGCACCGAACTCCATCGCGATCACCGCCTCCGCGATGAGTTCCGAGGCAAAGGGACCGAGGATGTGGACACCGAGGATGCGATCGCTCTCGGCATCGGCAAGGATCTTGACGAAGCCATCGGTCTCGCCGAGCGAACGCGCGCGACCGTTGGCGGTGAAGGGGAACATGCCGGAACGATACGCGATGCCCGCCTCCTTCAACTCCTGCTCGTTGCGTCCGACCCATGCGATCTCGGGCGACGTGTAGATCACCCACGGCACCGTTTCGAGATTGACGTGGCTGTTCTGGCCCGCGATGAGTTCGGCGACCGCGACCCCTTCCTCGGACGACTTGTGCGCGAGCATCGGACCGCGCACGACGTCGCCGATCGCGAAGACGTTCGGCAGATTGGTGCGGCAATAGTCGTCGACCTCGATGAAGCCGCGTTCGTCGACCTTGAGCCCGACTGCCTCCGCGCCGATGCTCGCCGAGTTCGGCACGCGACCGATCGCCACGATCAGCTTGTCGAACTCCGCCTTGTGCACGCCGTCCTTGTCCCCGTACTTGACCGCAACCTTGTCCTTGCTCTTGGCGACACTTTCGATCTTCACGCCGGTGTGGATGACGAGGCCGAGTTCCTTCGAGAATATGCGGAACGCTTCCTTTGCGACCTGAGCGTCGACGGCCCCGAGGAAGGAAGGCAGCGCTTCGAGTACCGTCACCTCGGCGCCCAGCCGTCGCCAGACGCTTCCCATCTCCAGCCCGATCACGCCGGCACCGACCACGCCGAGCTTGCGCGGGACTTCGGCCAAGGCGAGCGCGCCCTCGTTGTCGAGGATGAGTTCATTGTCGACTTCCGCCATGGGCAGCGGCCGCGGCAACGAGCCCGTGGCAATGATGACGTTCTTTGCCTGGATCACCTCGGACTTGTCACCGTCGCTCACCTGGATGCCGCAGGTCGCGCCGGCGGAGACGAGCCGTCCGCGGCCATGCAGGGACGACACC
>JAEUMW010000408.1 GCA_016791345.1 Betaproteobacteria bacterium
GCGATCGGCTATGACGTACTGCCGCTCGCCGCCAGGCAGGACGTTTCCCCGCTGCTGCCTCGGCTTCAAGGCCACACCAGCGTGCTCGTCGGCGAATCGGGCATGGGCAAATCGACCATCGTCAACCGCATCGTCCCGGACGCGCGCGCAGCGACGGCGGAGGTCTCGCGGGCGCTGGCGACGGGTAAGCACACGACCACCCACACACGGCTCTACCGGCTCGACGCCCACACGCGCATCGTCGATGCCCCCGGCATCCAGGTTTTCGGACTTCACCACATCGATCTGGCAGACCTCGCCCGCGCCTTCCCGGATTTCCGTCCGTGGCTCGGACAGTGCCGGTTCGCGAACTGCCGGCACCTGCGGGAACCGGATTGCGCAGTGGCTCGTGCAGCACAAGATGGGGAAATTGCAGAAGCGCGACTGCAGGCGTACCGACGCCTGCTGGAGGAACTGCTCCACGGCTAGCAGACGGGTATCAGCCCACCCAGTGCGCGAGGGAGACCAGGAGCAGGAGCGCCATCCAGAGCGCCAGCACGCGCCACACGAGACCGCTCGCACTCTTCATGTAATCGGCGTCCGGCTCGTCCCCGGTGCCAAGCTCGGGGCGCACGCGGACTTCTCCTCGTTCGCGGACCGCGTCGCCGAGACGAATGCCGATCGCACCGGCACCGCTGGCGAGCAGGATCCCCTGCCGGTGCGGCACCCACGACAAGGCCTGCGAACGCCAGCAGTAGACGGCATCCTCGAAGTCACCGGCCACCGCAAAGCTTGCCGCCGTCAGGCGCGCCGGCAGCCAGTCCAGCGCCGCGAACGCCTGCCGCGCAAAGTCGCCGAAGCGTCCGAACTCCTCTTCGTTGCGCGTACCCCACGAGCGATCCAGCTCCGAGGCGAGGCGATACAGCAATGCACCGCACGGCCCGGGCAGCAGGATGAACCACGCGATCACGCCGAATCCGTCGCGGTGCGCGTCGAGCAGGCGTTGCTCGATGGCGATCTTGGCAACCTCCGCCGCCGAGAGCTCCTCCGCGGGCTGGCCGGTCCACAGGGAGAGCGTCGCCCGTGCCGCTTCGAGATCTTGATTCTGGAGCGCGTCGCTGATCGTCGCGTAAGGGGTGCCGGCCTGCCGCAGCCTGACGGTGAAGTAAAGCACCGCCACGTTCAGCGCCCAGGCAAAGAGCGGGGAGAGGTGATAGAGCGCAAAGTAAAGGATGAGCAGCGCAAATACCGGCGCGCCCACCGCGAGCAACCAGCCGATGATGCCGTGGCGCGCCTGGCCGGCATTGAAGTTCTGCTCGATGCCGTGGGCGTACGCTTGGAACCCGTGCAGCAGGCGATTGTCCGCGCCCAGCATGCGCACCTGATCCAGAAGAAACGCGGCGAGCAACGACAAGAAGGACATGAGGAGCCCCGCAACGAGGCGCTATGGTACGGCCGGCCCCTCACTCCTTTCAACCGACCGCGAGAACCCGGCGAACCAAAAAAAACCCCGCGCCTTGCGGTCGCGGGGAAGAGCGCACAGCGGAGATTTTCTGGCGGGGAGTCCGAAGGCTGTTGCGGGACACCCTGGAAGTGATGCGCGCCAGACGACCGCATGATTTGCAACCGCCGTGCCAAATGATTCATGCGATATAAAACAATGGGTTGTCACCATACATGAACGGCCGAAACCGTTTCGCCAGTTTCAAGTTGGTGCCCGCGACAGCTCGCCCGCCTCACGGTGGTGCGGCAGGTTCAACAGGAAGAGGAATGCGGCAGAGCGCGGCCGCGCGCTAGCCGTAACGGATCGCGAGTACTTCGAGACCGCTGTCGCCGGCGGGGCGCTTCCAGACCACGTAGTCGCCGACCCGTGAGCCGATCATCGCCTTGCCCAGGGGCGACGCCCAGCTGATCTTGCCGACCGCCACGTCGGCCTCGTCCTCGCCGACGATACCGAAGGTGCGCTGTTCACCGTTGTCGTCGGCGACATCGACCATGGCACCGAAGTGAACCTCGTCGCGCGGCTGACTGGATACTTCCACCAGGATGGCAGTCTCCAGCCGCTGCTGGAAATAGCGAAGATCGCGCTGCACCTGCCGCAGATGCTGCTTCGAGAGCGGATCATCGGCCGCCACCAGTTGCGCCCGGCGCTCCTGCAGTTCGGCGTATTGCGCCTGAAGCTGCGCGAGCCCGGCGGGCGTCACGTAGTTCGGATAAGGACTCTGCGGCCGCTCCGGCAATTCGTCGGAGACGAGATCCTCGTCGGATTCCTTAACGAACGCTCGACTCATGTTGGGGGTCCGGTGCGGGTGATCGGAAGGTGTCGCAATGCCTATTGTGGTGGCTCAGGCCAGGCGCAGCAATAGCGCCGCGCTCGGAGCAGAAATCGTGATTGCGAGAAGCGAGCGCCGCGGTCGAGATCCGCGGCAGGTGCACCCTATTGCGGATGCGAGAGAATGCGCTGCAGATTGACGATCATCGCGGCCGTGGCACCCCAGATGAGACGGCCATCGTAGGGCATGGCGAAGTACGACCGACGCCGACCGTGATACTCGTAGCTGCGCTGTTCGTGCGAGGCCGGATCCATAAAAAAGGCCAGCGGCACCTCGAAGGCTTCCGCCACCTCGAAGGTGTCGAGCACCAGCGAGAACGGCGGCTCGATCCAGCCCACGACGGGCGTCACGCGATAGCCAGTGATCGTCCAGTACTCCGGCAGCAGGCCGAGCACGTCGACGTGATAGGGCGCAAGCCCGATCTCCTCGAATGCTTCGCGCAGCGCCGTATCGACCCGGGTGCCATCCACGGGCTCCGCCCGCCCGCCGGGGAAGCTGACCTGTCCGGCATGGTCGGCAAGATGGTTGGTCCGCTGCGTGAGCAAGAGCGTCGCCCCGCCCGGGCGGTTGACGACCGGCACCAGCACCGCCGCGGCGATTGCATCGCCGTGGGCTGCCTCGATGCTTTCGATGACATCGCCCTGCAACCGGGGTATGTCGTCGTTGCGGGCGGCCAGGCGCGACGCCAGCCACTCGCGGGTCACACCCGGTGCGAGCCGGTTCGGGGAAAGAACTTCACAGTGTTCCATGAGCATGCCAGGCATCCACGCAAGAGCCGTGCGCAATCATTGGCGCAGCAGCCGCAATCGCAAAAAGTCCCTGAAAAGACTGCCGCCGGGCGCATGGAGTTCCACAATCCACCTTGCCCTCGAGGGTACGCTTGGGGAGTCGACGCGGGCGTTGCGTCAGCTGTCGGCGACACGCGCTTCCCCTTTCACGCGCGTTGCAATGTCACCAGGCGATCACCTTGCAGTCGCGGAAGAAGCGTCCCGACGGACCGCCGTCGGGAAGGGTCGCGAGCCAGATGGCCGTTTCCGCCCCCTGCTCCACCGATCGCAGCGCGTGCGGTCCGCCCATGTCGGTGCGTACCCAACCCGGACACATTGCATTGACCAGGATGTTAGTACCGGTGAGCTCGGCTGACAGGGTGCGCGTCAGCGCGTTCAGAGCGGTCTTCGAGATGCGATACGCCGGAGTACCGGCTCCCATCTCCGCCAGTTGCCCGAGACCGCTGGAAAGGTTGACGATGCGGCCGTAGTTCTCCCGCTGCATCAGGGGAACCAGTCCCTTGACCATGAGGAACGGGCCGGCCAAGTTGGTCGCAAGCACTTCCTGCAGGGTGGCGAGCGACGTGGTGAGCACCCGGCCGCTGCGCGTGTCGATGACGCCGGCGTTGTTGACGAGCACGTCGCACGCGCCGTACTGCTCATCCACCCAGGCCACGAACGCATCGACGCTGCTCTCGCTCGTCACGTCGACGGCGTGACTCGAGACGCCGTTCAGTCCCGCGCTGGCAAGCTGCGCGACGGCGGCCTCACCCTTGGCGGCATCCCGGCTGCCGACTACCACCTGCATGCCCAGACCCGCGAGCTGCCGGCAGATCTCGAAGCCGATGCCCCGATTGCCGCCCGTCACCACCGCGATCTTCGGTCTCGTCATTTCCCCTCCGCTTGCGCCACTCCTCAGGCCAAGGAAATGCCCCGCAACCATCGTTCCCGCTACCTCGGATTATACTCCCCGCTTAGCAGCCCCCTGCCCTTCTTTGCACCGCCGAGGAAACGATCATGCGTTTGGTAACGTTCGCCGCGGACGCTTCGTCCGCTCTCCGCGTGGGCCTGATCGCGGCCGACGGCGCCATCGTCGACATCGGCGCCACGGCAGCGCGCGCCGGCATGACATTGCCGTTCGACGCCGGCGACATGGTGTCGCTGATCGCGGCCGGCGAGAGCGCTCGCGATGCGCTGCGGCACCTGGCCGCTGCGGCGTCGGCAGTGTGTCTGCCGGAGAGCGCGGTGCGCCTGCTGGCGCCGATCCCGCGCCCGCGCAAGAACGTGTTCTGCGTCGGATGGAACTACCTCGAGCACTTCGCGGAGGGCGAGGCGGTGCGCAAAAGCGGCGACAATCTGCCGGAACATCCCGTCTTTTTCAGCAAGGCCGTCACCGCCGTGATCGGGCCTTTCGACACCATTCCGTTCGACGCGCGCGTGTCGGCAAAACTCGATTGGGAAGTCGAACTCGGCGTGGTGATCGGCCGCCACGGCAAGAACATCCGGCAGGCCGATGCCCTGGACCACGTCTTCGGTTACACCGTGATCGACGATGTCTCCGCCCGCGACCTGCAACGGCAGCACGGCGGACAGTGGCTGAAAGGCAAGAGCCTCGACGGCACCTGCCCGATGGGACCGTGCATCGTCACCCGCGACGAGCTCGACGCCGGCGATCTGCGCCTGACGACGCGGGTCAACGGCGTCGTCAAGCAGGACTCCCGCACGCGCCACCTCTACTTCTCGCTGCCCCGACTGATCGAGGAACTCTCGCTCGGGATGACGCTGGAACCGGGGGACGTGCTGTCCACGGGCACGCCGCAGGGCGTCGGCTTCGCGCGCAACCCGCCGGAGTTCCTTGCCCCGGGCGACGTGGTCGAGAGCGAGATCGAGGGGATCGGCTGCCTGCGCAACCGCGTGGTTGCCGTCGACTGAGTCGGCAGGGTCAGACGCCGAGCAGCTTGGCGGTGCGTGTCACGTCCTGCGGCCTGACCCAGAAGATGGCCCCGAAGCGTCCGGCGCCGGCGGCGACGGCGTCGATGGCAGTGATGTTGATGTCGGACGCGGCGAGCTTCTCGAGCATCTCCACGATCGCACCGACCCGATCCTTGCCGCGCACGAGGAACCCCGTCTTGGTTTCCTCGAGCTCGATGCCGAGCTTCTTTGCCACCTTCTTGAAGAGCGTCGCATCCTCCGGCACGAGGTCGATCTGCGCGCGGCGACCGCTCGGAAAGCCGTGGAAGGCGAAAAGGTTCACCCCCTCCTCCTTCAGCTGCTTGAGCAGGTGGGCACCCTCGCCGGGCTTGTTCGGCCGGGTGCAGATGAAGTAGGTCACCTTCTGGACATTGTCAGCCATGGCTCTCCCCCGCGCGGGTCGATGTTGGATGTTCCTGAGTGTGCTAAATATCAGTACGCTTCGTTTTTCGCAAAGGGATTCGCCGCCTGCATCCGTTCTCGCGCATTGCGCGTAACAGCAGGCAGCGCAGGACGCACACTGCGTCTGGCGCAACATCCCATGAACCTGGAGGAGCATAGATGAACACATCGAGCAAGATGACGGGTATTGCCCTTGCCGCGGCCGCCGCCGCGCTGTTCGCTTCGACCACTATCGGCAGCGCGAACGCTGCGGAGGAAGCCAAGGTGCAGTGCATGGGCGTCAATGGGTGCAAGGGTCAGAGCGCGTGCAAGACGGCCAAGAACGACTGCGCCGGAAAGAACGCGTGCAAGGGCCAGGGCTGGGTTCGGGCGACCGAGAAGGAATGCGCCGCGAAAGGCGGCCAGGTCGTGAAGATGTAGCGACACCCACGGGCGGTACCTGCGTGCCGCCCGTCCTTCCGCAACGCCACCCATGACTGCGCAAGCACTCGCGGGCTTCGGCCTCGGACTGCGCACTGCGCACTACGACGCGATCCTTGCGACGCGGCCCCGCATCGACTGGTTCGAGGCCCTGACCGAGAACTACCTCGTCCCCGGCGGCAAGCCGCTGCATTACCTCGAACGGATACGCGCCGACTATTCCGTAGCCCTCCACGGAGTGGCGCTTTCGATCGGCGGCACGGACCCGCTCGACACCGATTACCTGCGACAGCTCGCCGCCCTCGCGCACCGCATCCAGCCGGCATGGATCTCCGATCATCTGTGCTGGACCGGTGTCGACGGCAGGCGTCTTCACGATCTGCTGCCACTGCCTTGGACCGACTCGGTGCTGCGGCACGTGGTCGGCCGCGTGCGCGCGGCGCAGGACTCTCTGGGGGAGCGCATCCTGCTCGAGAACGCATCGAGCTACGTGACCTTCCGCGCGTCGGAGATGACGGAGTGGGAGTTCCTCGCCCGTGTCGCCGAGGACGCCGATTGCCTCATTCTGCTCGACGTCAACAACGTCTACGTGAACAGCCGCAACCACGGCTTCGACCCGCTCGCGTATCTCGATGCCCTCCCCGGCGATCGCGTGCGTCAGGTCCATCTGGCCGGCCACGCGGACTACGGCGATCACGTGATCGATACGCACGACGCCACCATCGTGCCCGACGTATGGGCGCTCTATCGCCACACCGTGGAGCGCTTCGGCCCGGTGCCGACGATGATCGAGCGCGACGACCACATCCCGCCGCTTGACGAACTGCTCGCCGAACTCGACGTCGCACGCGGCATCGCTGCCGCGGTTCTCGAACGGCGTGCGGCATGAGGGCGCTGCGCACCTTGCAGCTCGCGTTCAGCAACGCAGTGCTGTCCGCCGGGGACCGGGGGCCGGACGCGATCGCCGAGCCGGCCGGCGGCGAGCGGGGCAGTCGCTTCGCCATCTACCGCGACGGCTACCGGCTGCGGCTGGCCGAGTCGCTCGCCACGGACTATCCGGCCACACGCGCCGTCCTCGGCGCCGAGCGGTTTGCCGCGCTGGCGCAAGCGTTCGTGGCGGCGCATCCGTCGCGCCACTTCAACCTGCGCTGGTACGGTAGGGAATTCGCCGATTTCCTGCGCGCGAATCGTGAGGCGCAAAGCAACCACATCGCCGATCTCGCCGCCTTCGAGTGGGCGGTGGCCGGCGCATTCGACGCCGCGGACGCGCCCCCGCTGACGGTCGACGACGTCGCAGCCGTTCCGCCGGAGTCGTGGCCGTACCTCGTGCTGGCATTCCATCCCTCGTGCCGTCGGCTGCAGGTCGGCAAGCACGTGCCGTCGCTATGGCAGGCCGCCACTGCCGGAGACACCGTATCGTGCCCGGCAGACGACCCAACCGACGCGCCGTGGATCCTCTGGCGCAGGGAACTCGCCGTGTTCTACCGGCAACTCGCCGCCGATGAAGCCGACGCGCTCGACGGCGCTGCGCAGGGAGCGAACTTCGCCGGGATCTGCGTGAGACTTTCCGCCCACGTGCCGGAAGCGCAAACACCTGCGCGCGCGGCGGCATTGCTGCGGCAGTGGGTCGAAGACGGGCTCGTCGTCGGGTTCGACGACGGCACCGGCGACCTCGTCAGTGGTGGAGGATCTTCGCCAGAAACTGCTGCGCGCGATCCGTCTGCGCCTGTGTGAAGAAGTCGTCTTTCGGCCGGTCTTCGACGATGGCGCCGTGATCCATGAAGATCACGCGGTGCGCGACCTTGCGCGCGAAGCCCATCTCGTGGGTGACCACCATCATCGTCATGCCTTCCTTCGCGAGTTCGGTCATGACGTCGAGCACCTCGTTGATCATTTCCGGATCGAGCGCGGAGGTCGGCTCGTCGAAGAGCATCGCGATCGGATCCATCGCCAGGGCACGTGCAATCGCGACCCGCTGCTGCTGGCCGCCGGAGAGCTGACCGGGATACTTGTTCGCATGCGCCTTGAGACCGACCCGATCGAGGAGTTTCATGCCCTTCGCCGTCGCCTCTTCCTTCGAGCGGCCGAGCACCTTGATCTGGGCCAGGTTGAGGTTGTCGGTGATGCTCATGTGCGGGAAGAGCTCGAAATGCTGGAACACCATGCCGACCTTCGAGCGCAGCCGGGCGAGATTGGTCTTCCTGTCGCCGACCGACACGCCCTCGAGCAGGATCTCGCCTTCCTGGAACGGTTCGAGCCCGTTGACCGTCTTGATGAGCGTGCTCTTGCCCGAGCCCGAAGGTCCGCACACCACCACCACCTCGCCGCGCTCGACGTTGGTGGTGCAGTGCTTCAGCACCTGGAAATCGCCGTAGAACTTCGAGACGTTCCTGATTTCGATCATGCTCATACCGCATACCTCTTCTGGAGTCGCTTCACGAGGTAGGATGCGCCGTAGCACATCACGAAATACACAGACGCGGCGAACAGATACATCTCGACGAGACGGCCGTCGCGCTGCCCGATCTTGCCCGCCACGCCGAGGAAATCCGGCAGACTGACCACGTACACGAGCGAGGTGTCCTGGAACAGGATAATGCTCTGCGTGAGCAGCAGCGGAATCATGTTGCGGAAGGCCTGCGGCAGGATCACGTAGCGCATCGCCTGCGCGTAGGTCATGCCGGTTGCGTACGCGGCGGAGACCTGACCGCGCGGAATGCTCTGAATGCCGGCGCGGATGATCTCGCAGTAGTAGGCCGCCTCGAAGATCATGAACGCGATCAGCGCCGAGTAGAACGGCCCCACCGTGGCGGGCTGACCGGAGATCGCCGCGATGATGAAAGGCACCAGGAAGTAGAACCAGAAGATCACCAGGATCAGCGGGATCGAGCGGAACAGGTTGACGTAGGCGCCGGCGAACCATGCCAGCGGCTTGATCGGCGACAGCCGCATGAGCGCGAGCAGCGTGCCGAAGAGGATTCCGCCCAGCATCGCCAGCACGAGCAGCGTGAGCGACAACCCCATGCCCGTGAGAAGGTAGGGTATCGCCCCCGGAATCGAGCTCCAGTCGAACTCGTAGCTCATTTTCCGCCCCCCCCCGCGATGTAGCCCGGGACGCGGAAGTGCTGCTCCAGCCAGCGCATGATCGTCACCGCCGTAAGCGTGATCGCGATGTAGAGCACCGTCGCCGCGATGAAGGCCTCGAACGTGTTAGCCGTGTACTCGGCGATCTGCCGGCTCTGCGCGGTGAGCTCGAGCAGCCCGATGGTGAGCGCGACCGACGAGTTCTTGAAGATATTCATGAACTCGCTGCCGAGCGGCGGGATGACGATGCGGAACGCCATCGGCAGCAGCACGAACTTGTAGGTCTGCCAGAGCGTGAGGCCCATGGCGAGACCGGCGTTCTTCTGTCCCTTCGGCAGCGCGTTGATACCGGCGCGGACCTGTTCGCAGACGCGTGCCGCGGTAAACCAGCCAAGGCACAGGAACGAGGTCAGGAACGCGTTCAGCGTCGGGTCCATCTGCTTCAACAGGTCGCCGAGACCGAACGGCAACAGCTCCGGGAAGACGAAGTACCAGATGAACAACTGCACGAGCAGCGGAACGTTGCGAAAGACTTCGACGTAGGCAGTGGCGATGCCCGACAGCCACTTGTTGGGCGCGGTGCGCATCACGCCGAGCACGGAGCCGAGCACGAGCGCGAGCACCCAAGCCGATAAGGCTACCGATACGGTCCACCCAAGGCCGGAAATGAGCCAGTCAACATAGGTAGCCGACCCGTCCGGGGTCTTCTGCAGGAAGATCCCCCAGTTCCATGCGTAGTTCATCGACGGCCCTCTCTATCCTGGATCCAAGGGCACGCGCGGGCCAGGAACCTCCGGCGCGCGCCCCACCTTCGGCGAGACGGGACGCAGCCCCTTACTCGAAGGCCTTGTCGTTCGGATTCTTGAAGAGCGCCGCAAGCTCGGGGCTCAGCGGGAAGTCAAGATTGACGCCCTTCGGCGGTATCGGGCTCAGGAACCACTTCGCATAGATCTTCTCGATCTCGCCGCTCTTCATCACGGCCGCCAGCGCGTCGTCGACCGCCTTCTTAAACTGCGGGTCATCCCTGCGCATCATGCAGCCGTAGGCCTCGAAGGACTGCGGCGTTCCCACCACGACGAACTCCTCGGGGTTCTTCGACTTCGCCCGCTCGCCGTAGAGCAGCGCGTCGTCCATCATGAAGGCCACGGCCCGCCCCGACTGCAGGATCAGGAACGATTCGGCGTGGTCCTTCGCGCTGATGATGTTCATCCCCATCTTCTTGTCTTCGTTCATCTTGCGGATGAGACGCTCGGACGTGGTGCCTGCGGTGGTGACCACGGTCTTGCCGGCGAGGTCCGGAAAATCCTTGATGCCGGAGGTCTTCCGTGTGAGCAGCCGCGTACCGATGATGAAGATGGAATTGGAGAAGGCGACCTGTTTCTGGCGCTCGAGGTTGTTGGTGGTCGAGCCGCATTCCAGGTCGACCGTACCGTTCTGCACGAGCGGGATGCGCGTCTGCGACGTCACCGGGTTGAGCTTCACCTGCAGGTTCGGCGTGTTGAGCTGCTTCTTGATCGTCTCGACGACCTTGATGGCGAGGTCCTGCGAATAGCCCACCACCTGCTGTTTGTCGTCGATGTAACTGAACGGGATCGACGACTCGCGGTGACCGAGCGTGATCGAACCGGTGTCCTTGATCTTCTTGAGCGTGCCGGTCAGTTCTTCGGCACCGGCAGGAAGGTTGACGAGACCCACCGCGAAAAGAAAAGCGGCGACGATGATGCGAGACGGACGCATGAGCATCTCCTTCGGGCGGCTGAGGCAGGTTGCACACGACGGCAACGCATGGAGAATAGCCGATTTCCCGTGACGCATCCATGTACGGCGCGTGTCGGCCGATGTCGCGGCGGGCATCGGTGTCGACTATCGAGGCAATCCGCATAAACGATGGCGCCTAGTTGAACCGTCGGCTCCGCCCTGGATCACAATAGTGGGCATCAAACACACGCTATTTGCAAAGGAGAACCACATGGCCAAGAAGGCCACGAAGAAAGTCGCCTCCGGCAACGGACACGCCATCGACATCGGCATCAGGGAAGCGGATCGCGAAGCGATCGCGGCGGGTCTGTCAAAGCTCCTCGCCGATACGTACACGCTTTACCTGCAAACACACAACTTCCACTGGAATGTGACCGGACCGATGTTCCAGACGCTGCACCTCATGTTCGAAACCCAGTACAACGAACTCGCGCTCGCCGTCGACCAGATCGCCGAGCGCATTCGCGCCCTGGGTTACCGGGCGCCGGGTACCTACGGCGAGTTCACCAACTTGAGTTCGATCAAGGAGGTGAGCGGATCGCCGAAGGCCGAGGAGATGGTCCGTCTGCTGGTCGAAGGTCAGGAAGCGGTCGTGCGCACGGCGCGCTCGGTGTTTCCGGCGGTCGACGAGGCACACGACGAGCCTTCCGCCGACCTCCTCACCCAGCGCATGCAGGTACACGAAAAGACGGCCTGGATGCTCCGAAGCCTCCTGGAAAAGTAACGTAATCGCTCCGAGGCAGCGGCGCTCACGCCGGTACAAGAGCCCATGACCACCACCGCGCTCGCCATCGCTGACTGGCTCCGCCACGGGCGCTCCGCCGCCCAGGGCGGGCAGCCGGACTGGCGGCGCATCGTCGGTCTTGCCATCATCGTCGGCGGTGCGATCCTGCTGTTCGCTACCTGGAGTGGGCAACTGTCGGCATTCCTGGTCGCCCATCCGCAGATTCGCGACGGTGTGTTCGCGAGCCTCCTCGCCGGACTCGCGACCGGCGTTGGCGCGCTGCCGCTGCTCGTCATGCGCGCGGTGTCGGAGCGGATTCGCAATCCCGCCCTGGGCTTCGGCGCGGGCGTGATGGTAAGCCACGAGATCATCCCGGAATC
>JAEUMW010000409.1 GCA_016791345.1 Betaproteobacteria bacterium
GAGATGGTGATGCCGGGGGACAACGTGTCGATCACGGTGAGCCTGATTGCACCGATTGCGATGGAAGAGGGCCTGCGCTTTGCCATCCGCGAGGGCGGCAGAACCGTCGGCGCCGGCGTCGTCGCCAAGGTCATAGAGTAAGCCAATGGTCGCACTGCAGAAACAGAAGATCCGCATCCGCCTGAAGGCGTTCGACTATCGACTGATCGACCAGTCGGCACTGGAGATCGTCGAGACGGCCAAGCGCACCGGTGCCGTCGTCAAGGGGCCGGTGCCGCTGCCGACGCGCATCGAGCGCTTCGACGTGTTGCGCTCGCCGCACGTGAACAAGACCTCGCGTGACCAGTTCGAGATCCGCACGCATCTGCGGCTGATGGACATCATCGATCCCACGGACAAGACCGTGGACGCGCTGATGAAGCTCGATCTGCCGGCCGGTGTCGATGTCGAGATCAAGCTTTAAGGAAGTGAAAGAGTGAAGATGTGAAGGGGTGAATTCGATCGGGTGTTGCCCGTTCACGCATTCACCACTTCACTGAATTTAGATTCGCCGGCCAATTGCAGCCGGCCCCTTTGACGAGGGCAACAAGATGAGTTTAGGTCTGGTCGGCCGCAAGGTCGGCATGACGCGCATTTTCACCGACGACGGCGATTCCGTGCCGGTGACCGTGCTCGACCTGTCCGACAATCGCATCACGCAGGTCAAGACCCCGGAAAAGGACGGCTACGCCGCGGTGCAGGTCACCTTCGGCAAGCGTCGCGCGAGTCGCGTGAACAAGCCGGCACAGGGGCATTTCGCCAAGGCCGGAACGGAAGCCGGTCTGCGCCTGAAGGAATTCCGCATCGACGGCGCCGAACTCGACGGCTTCCAGCCGGGTGCGGTCGTGTCGGTGGAAATCTTCAAGGTCGGGCAGAAGGTGGACGTGACCGGCACCTCGAAGGGCAAGGGTTTCGCGGGTTCCATCAAGCGTCACAACTTCGGTTCCAACCGGGCCAGCCACGGCAACTCGGTGTCCCACAACAAGCCCGGTTCGATCGGCCAGAACCAGGATCCGGGGCGCGTGTTTCCGGGCAAGCGGATGGCCGGCCACCTGGGCGACGTGCAATGCACCGTCTCCAACCTCGAAGTGATCCGGGTCGACGCCGCACGCCAACTACTGCTCGTGCGGGGTGCCATTCCCGGCGCGGCCGGCGGCAGCGTCGTGGTACGCCCGGCAGTCAAGGGAGGTGCGTGATGGATCTCAAGCTGATCGACGACAGCGGCCAGGCCACGGCCAGCGTGTCTGCATCGGATGCGACCTTCGGGCGCGAGTACAACGAAGCCTTGGTGCATCAGATCGTCACCGCGTTTCTCGCCAACGCGCGTCAGGGTACGCGAGCGCAGAAGGGCAGGAGCGACGTCGCCAAGTCCACGCGCAAACCGTGGCGGCAGAAGGGCACCGGCCGGGCGCGCGCCGGCATGGCCTCCAGCCCGCTGTGGCGCGGCGGCGGCAAGATTTTCCCGGCGAGTCCCGACGAGAACTTCAGCCAGAAGGTGAACCGCAAGATGTACCGCGCCGGCGTCTCCTCCATCCTGTCGCAGCTCGCGCGCGACGGCCGGCTGGCGGTGGTCGAGCAGTTCGGCGTCGACGCGCCGAAGACCAAGCTGCTCGCGCAGAAGGTGAAGGGCATGGGCTTCGACTCCGTGCTCATCATCACCGACACGCCGGACGACAACCTGTATCTGTCCGCGCGCAACCTGTCGCACGTGCTCGTGCTGCGCCCGAGCGAAGCCGATCCGGTGAGCCTGATGCGCTTCGGCCACGTCGTCATGACGCGTGCCGCCGTTGCCAAGTTCGAGGAGATGCTGGGATGAACGCACAAGCGCAGAAATCGGCGGCCACCGTCTCCGAGCGCCTGATGCTCGTGCTGCTGGCGCCCGTGGTGTCGGAGAAGAGCACCTTCGTCGGCGAGAAGGCGAATCAGGTCGTCTTCAGGGTCGCGCGCGATGCGACGAAACCGGAGATCAAGGCCGCCGTCGAGCACCTGTTCAAGGTGCAGGTGAAGTCGGTGCAGGTGTCGAACGTGAAGGGACGCGAGAAGCGCTTCGGCCGTTTCATGGGCCGGCGCAATCACTGGAAGAAGGCCTATGTGGCGCTCGCGGCCGGACAGGAGATCAGCTTCGCCGCCGGGGAGATGAAATAATGCCGCTCGTCAAAATGAAGCCCACCTCGGCCGGTCGCCGCGCCGTGGTGCGGGTCGTGACACCGGGGCTCCACAAGGGTCGCCCCGAGGCGAAGCTCGTCGAGAAGCAGTCGAAGAAGGCGGGGCGCAACAGCTACGGTCACATCACCACGCGGCACCAGGGTGGCGGCCACAAGCAGCACTATCGTCACATCGATTTCCGTCGCAACAAGGACGGCATCCCGGCGAAGGTCGAACGCATCGAATACGATCCCAACCGCAGCGCGCACATCGCCTTGCTCTGTTATGCCGATGGCGAGCGCCGCTACGTGATTGCCGCCAAGGGTGTCACCGTCGGTGCACAGCTCATGAGCGGCGTGGATGCGCCGATCAAGCCCGGCAATGCGCTGCCGTTGCGCAACATCCCGGTCGGTTCGACCATCCACTGCATCGAGATGACGCCCGGCAAGGGGGCTCAACTCGCACGCTCCGCCGGTGCGTCGGTGCAGTTGCTCGCCCGCGAAGGCAGCTACGCGCAGCTCAGGCTGCGCTCCGGCGAGATCCGCAAGGTGCACGTCGAGTGCCGCGCCACGGTCGGCGAGGTCGGCAACGAGGAGCACTCGCTGGAATCGATCGGCAAGGCCGGCGCCAAGCGCTGGCGCGGCATTCGTCCGACGGTGCGCGGTGTCGCGATGAATCCGATCGACCACCCGCACGGTGGCGGCGAGGGCAAGACCGCGGCCGGCCGCGACCCGGTGAGCCCGTGGGGCACGCCGACCAAGGGCTACCGCACCCGCAAGAACAAGCGTACGCGCGGCATGATCGTGCGCCGTCGCGCGAAGTAAGAGGGCTTCAATCCATGGCACGTTCGATCAAGAAAGGCCCGTTCGTCGATCTGCACCTCGTCAAGAAGGTGGAGACGGCACGCGCGACCAACGACAAGCGCCCGATCAAGACCTGGTCGCGACGCTCGACCGTCCTGCCGGACTTCGTCGGGCTCACGATCGCGGTCCACAACGGCAAGCAGCATATCCCCGTGTTCGTGACCGAGAACATGGTCGGTCACAAGCTCGGCGAGTTTTCGCACACCCGCACCTTCAAGGGTCACTCCGGTGACAAGAAGGCGGCGGCGGCGAAGAAGTAGCGGAGGGAGGCGTCGATGGAAAGCAGAGCAATACTGCGGGGCGTTCGGCTCTCCGCGCAGAAGGCGCGCCTGGTTGCGGACCAGATCCGCGGCATGCCCGTGGACAAGGCGCTCAACGTGCTCGCCTTCAGCCCGAAGCGCAGCGCTGCCGTCATCAAGAAGGTGCTGGAGTCGGCGATTGCGAACGCGGAGCACAACGAAGGTGCGGACATCGACGAGCTCAAGGTGGCGACCATCCACGTCGAGCGCGGCACCTTCCTGCGCCGGTTCATGCCGCGCGCGAAGGGTCGCGCCAATCGCATCATGAAACCGACCTGCCACATCTTTCTCACCGTAGGCGACAAGAGGTAGTCATGGGACAGAAAATTCACCCGACCGGATTTCGCCTCGGCGTCAAGCACGACTGGAGTTCGCGCTGGTACGCGAACAAGAAGAACTTCCCGTCGATGCTGATCGAGGACATCCGGGTGCGCGAGTATCTGCGCAAGAAGCTCGGCAACGCCGCGGTCGGCAAGGTGGTCATCGAGCGCCCGGCGAAGAATGCCCGCATCACCGTGTTCAGCGCGCGCCCCGGCGTGGTCATCGGCAAGAAGGGTGAGGACATCGAGAACCTGCGTCACCATCTGCAGCGCATGATGGGCGTGCCGGTGCACGTCAACATCGAGGAGATCCGCAAGCCGGAACTCGACGCGCAGCTGATCGCGGACTCGATCGCGGCACAGCTCGAAAAGCGGATCATGTTCCGCCGCGCCATGAAGCGCGCGATGCAGAACGCGATGCGGCTGGGCGCGCAGGGCATCAAGATCATGAGCGCAGGGCGCTTGAACGGCGCCGAGATCGCGCGTACCGAGTGGTATCGCGAAGGCCGCGTGCCGCTGCATACCCTGCGCGCGGACATCGACTACGGTGTCTCCGAGGCGAAGACCACCTACGGTGTCATCGGCATCAAGGTGTGGGTGTTCAAGGGCGAGGTGATGGCGCACGGCGAGCAGCCCGCGCAGGCGCCGGCAGCCGAACCGGAGCGCAAGGGGCGGCCGGGTGACGGTGAGCGCCGCGGACGCAAACCAGGAGTGAAGCATGCTGCAGCCAGCTAGACAGAAGTACCGCAAGCAGCAGAAGGGGCGCAATACCGGGGTCGCCACCCGCGGGGCGAAGGTGAGCTTCGGGGAATTCGGGCTCAAGGCCGTCGGGCGCGGGCGTCTGACCGCGCGCCAGATCGAGGCGGCGCGGCGGGCGATGACGCGTCACATCAAGCGCGGCGGCCGCATCTGGATCCGCATCTTTCCGGACAAGCCGATCTCCCGCAAACCTGCGGAAGTGCGCATGGGTAACGGCAAGGGCAACCCGGAGTATTTCGTGGCCGAGATTCAGCCGGGCAAGGTGCTGTACGAGATGGACGGCGTGGACGAAGCCGCGGCGCGCGAGGCGTTCCGGCTGGCGGCGGCCAAGCTGCCGATCATGACCACGTTCGTGAGCCGGCAGGTGGGGTAAGCGATGAATACGACGGAGATGAGATCGAGGTCACCGGCGCAGCTCCAGCAGGAGTTGATGGACCTCCTGAAGGCGCAGTTCAGCCTGCGCATGCAGCACGCCACACAGCAGCTCTCCAATCCGAGCCAGCTGCGCAAGGTGCGGCGGGACATCGCGCGGGTGCGCACTATCCTCAGCGAGAAGGCAAGGCAGGCATGAGCGAGAACACGGTAGCGCGGGCGCTGTTCGGGCGCGTGGTGAGCGACAAGATGGACAAGACCGTCACCGTCCTGGTCGAGCGGAAGGTGAAGCATCCGGTCTACGGCAAGGTCATGACGCGCTCGAAGAAGTATCACGCGCACGACGAGCAGAACGAGTTTCACGAAGGCGACCTGGTCGAGATCGTCGAGTGTCGGCCGCTTTCCAAGACCAAGGCGTGGCGCGTATCGCGCCTGCTGGAGAAGTCGCGCGGCATCTAGGCCACGCGATGCTCGACGCCGGGCTTGCTCCCCGGCGCAAGCTTCACTAAAATGCGCGGTTTTCCGAAGGTCGCCATCCTGATTGCAGGGGCGATCAACTACCCGGGCGGGTTCCAAGACTGACCGTCTGTGATCCGGGCGCAACACGGCCCGGGACGGATCAAGTTGGAAGAGGCGAAATAGCCATGATTCAGATGCAGAGTGTGCTCGACGTTGCCGACAACACCGGCGCACGGTCCGTCATGTGCATCAAGGTGCTGGGCGGCTCGAAGCGGCGTTACGCCAGCATCGGCGATGTCATCAAGGTGACCGTCAAGGATGCCGCCCCGCGCGGGCGCGTGAAGAAGGGCGAAGTCTACAGCGCCGTGGTCGTGCGCACGGCAAAGGGCGTGCGGCGCGCCGACGGCTCGCTCATCCGCTTCGACAACAACGCGGCGGTGCTGCTCAACAACAAGCTCGAGCCGATCGGCACGCGGATCTTCGGGCCGGTGACGCGCGAGTTGCGCACCGAGCGCTTCATGAAGATCGTGTCGCTCGCGCCGGAAGTGCTCTGAACAGGCTGAGGCTCACATGCGCAAGATCAGGAAGGGTGACAGCGTGATCGTCATCGCCGGCAAGGACAAGGGCAAGCGCGGCACCGTGCTGCGCGTGGTCGACGCCGAGCACGTTCTCGTCGAAGGCGTGAACCGGGTGAAGAAGCACCAGCGCGGCAACCCCATGAAGGGCACCACCGGCGGCATCGTCGACAAGGAGATGCCGCTGCACGTGTCGAACGTCGCCATCTACAACCCGGCGACGCAGAAGGCCGACCGCGTTGGCTTCCGCATCCTCGAGGACAAGCGCAAGGTGCGGTTCTTCAAGTCCAACGGCGAACTCATCGAGGCGTAAGGACAAGCGATGGCCCGTTTGCAAGACCATTATCGCCAGCACGTGGTGCCGGACCTCATGAAGCGGTTCGGCTACAAGTCGCTGCTCGAAGTGCCGCGCATCCAGAAGATCACCCTCAACATGGGTGTGGGCGAGGCGGTGGCGGACAAGAAGGTGATGGATAACGCCGTGGGCGACATGGAGAAGATCGCCGGGCAGAAGCCCGTGGTCACCAAGGCGCGCAAGTCGATCGCGAACTTCAAGATCCGTGCGGGCTATCCCATCGGCTGCATGGTGACGCTGCGCGGGGCGCGCATGTACGAGTTCCTCGACCGCCTGGTGAGCATCGCGATCCCGCGCATCCGCGATTTCCGCGGCATGTCCGGGCGTGCCTTCGACGGTCGCGGCAACTACAACCTCGGCGTGAAGGAGCAGATCATCTTCCCCGAGATCGAGTACGACAAGATCGACGTGCTGCGCGGCATGAACATCACCATCACCACCACCGCGAAGAGCGACGAGGAGGGAAAAGCGCTCCTCTCCGCATTCAAGTTTCCGTTCCGGAATTAGGAAGCCATGGCCAAGCTGTCGCTGGTTAACCGTGAGAACAAGCGCCGCAAGGCAGTTGCGAAGTTCGCCGCGCGGCGCGCCGAGCTGATTGCCGTCGTGCGCGACGCAAAGCTGTCGGACGAAGAAAAGGACGCGGCACGCGCCAAGCTGCAGGCGCTGCCCCGCAACGCGAGCCCGGTGCGCCTGCGCAACCGCTGCGCGCTGACCGGACGCCCGCGCGGCGTCTATCGCAAGTTCGGGCTCGGCCGCAACAAGCTGCGTGACATCGCCATGCGCGGCGAGATCCCGGGCATGATCAAGGCGAGCTGGTAGGAGCTTTCAGTATGAGCATGAACGATCCGGTCGCGGACATGCTGACGCGCATTCGCAACGCCCAGAGTGCGGAGAAGGTGTCCGTCTCGATGCCCTCCTCGAAGCTCAAGGTGTCCATCGCCCAGGTGCTCAAGGACGAGGGCTACATCGAGGACTTCGCGGTGCGCGGCGATGCCGGCAAGCCGCAGCTCGAAATCGGCCTCAAGTATTACGCCGGCCACCCGGTGATCGAGAAGATCGAGCGCGTGAGCCGGCCAGGGCTACGCATCTACAAGGGGTCGGGCGACATTCCGCGCGTCATGAACGGGCTCGGCATCGCGATCGTGTCCACCTCGCGGGGCGTGATGACGGATCGCAAGGCGCGCGCGTCCGGCGTGGGCGGCGAAGTGCTCTGCATCGTCGCCTGAGCGCCGACCTTCGGAGAGTCGATACATGTCTCGTGTAGCAAAGATTCCGGTGACCGTGCCGTCCGGTGTCGACGTGACCGTGACCGACACGCAGATCGTCGTCAAAGGGCCGCTCGGCACGCTGACGCAGGCGCTGCCGCGCCGCGTGGTGCTGGAACGCGATGGCGACAAGATCCAGGTCAGGGCCGCGGATGTGTCGCAGGAGTCCGGTGCCATGTCGGGGACGGCGCGGGCGCTGCTCGGCAACATGGTCCAAGGCGTGACCAAGGGCTTCGAGCGCAAGCTGCAGCTGGTGGGTGTGGGCTATCGCGCGCAGGCGGCGGGCGACACCCTGAACCTCACGCTAGGCTTCTCGCATCCGGTCGCGCACAAGATGCCGAAGGGCGTCAAGGTGGAAACGCCGACCCAGACCGACGTGGTGGTGAAGGGCATCGACAAGCAGCTCGTCGGGCAGGTGGCGGCGGAAATCCGCGCCTACCGGAAGCCCGAGCCGTACAAGGGCAAGGGCGTGCGTTATGCCGATGAAGTCGTGGTCCTGAAAGAGACCAAGAAGAAGTAACGAGACGATGAGCGACAAGAATGAATCGCGGTTGCGCCGGGCGCGCCGCACCCGAGCCAAGATCGCCGAACTCAGGCAGGTGCGCCTGTCCGTGCATCGGAGCAACTGCCACATCTACGCGCAGGTGATCAGCGCCGAAGGCGATCGGGTGCTGACCAGCGCCTCGACGCTCGAGCCCGAGGTGCGGCAGTCGCTCAAGTCCGGCGGCAACGCCGCGGCGGCGGCCGCGGTGGGCAAGCGCATCGCGGAGAAGGCGCGCGGCCTCGGCATCGAGCAGGTGGCGTTCGACCGCTCCGGGTACCGTTATCACGGACGGGTGAAGGCGCTGGCGGAGGCCGCCCGCGAGGCCGGCCTCAAGTTCTAGGCGGAGTCGATCATGGCGAGAATGCAACCCAAGATGCAGTCGGGCGAGGATCGCGGCGACGGCCTCAAGGAAAAGATGATCTCGGTGAACCGCGTCACGAAGGTCGTGAAGGGCGGTCGTATCCTCGGCTTCGCTGCGCTCACGGTGGTCGGCGACGGTGACGGCGGCATCGGCATGGGCAAGGGCAAGGCGCGCGAAGTGCCGGTGGCGGTGCAGAAGGCGCTCGACGAAGCGCGCCGCAAGCTCTTCAAGGTGAGCCTCAAGGGCGGCACGCTGCACCACTCGGTCATCGGCAAGCACGGCGCGAGCACTGTCTACATCCAGCCTGCCTCCGAGGGGACGGGCATCATCGCCGGCGGCGCCATGCGTGCCGTGTTCGAGGTGATGGGCGTGACCAACGTGCTCGCCAAGTGCTTCGGCTCGACCAATCCGTACAACGTCGTGCGTGCCACGTTGAACGGCCTTGCCGCGATGAACACCCCCGCCGAGATCGCCGCCAAGCGCGGCAAGTCGGTCGAAGAAGTCACGGGATGACGGTCATGGCGGAAGCGCAGAAGAAAGTCCGGGTGACCCTGGTCAGGAGCGTGATCGGCACGCTCGCGTCGCATCGCGCGTGCGTGCGCGGCCTCGGCCTCAAGCGGCTGAATCAGAGCGTCGAGGTCGTGGACACCCCTGCCGTTCGCGGCATGATCCGCAAGGTGAGCTACCTGCTGAAGTGCGAGGACTGACATGCAACTCAACACGCTGAAGCCCGCTGCTGGCGCGAAGCGCGCACGGCGCCGGGTCGGCCGCGGCATCGGCAGCGGCCTGGGCAAGACCGCGGGCCGCGGCCACAAGGGTCAGAAGGCGCGCGCGGGCGGCTTCCACAAGGTGGGTTTCGAGGGTGGTCAGATGCCGCTGCAGCGACGGCTGCCGAAGCGCGGTTTCACGCCGCTCGATGCAGGCTCGACCGAGGAAGTGCGACTGGCGGCGCTCGGCGCCGTGCAGGCCGAGGTCATCGACCTGTCAGCGCTCAGGGCAGCCGGCCTCGTGAGCAGCACGGCGCTCGCCGCAAAGGTCATTCTCAAGGGCAAGATCGAGCGCGCCGTGACGCTGAAGGGCGTGCTCGTCACCAAGGGCGCGCGCACGGCGATCGAAGCCGCGGGCGGCAGCATCGAGGCCTGAAGGACGCACTCGGGTGGCTTCCACGACATCGGCACTCGGCCTGGGCGGACGCTTCGGTGATCTGCGCCGGCGCCTGCTGTTCCTGCTGGGTGCGCTGATCGTCTACCGCATCGGCGCGCACATTCCGGTGCCGGGCATCGACCCGGTGGTGCTGGAAGAACTCTTCCGCTCGCAGCGCGGCGGCATCCTCGACATGTTCAACATGTTCTCGGGCGGTGCCCTCTCGCGCTTCACGATCTTCGCGCTGGGCATCATGCCGTACATCTCGGCCTCCATCATCATGCAGCTTATGACGGTGGTGGTGCCGAGCCTGGAGGCGCTCAAGAAGGAGGGGGAGGCGGGCCGCCGCAAGATCACGCAGTACACGCGCTACGGCACGGTGGTGCTGGCGACCTTCCAGGCGGTGGGCATTTCCGTCGCCCTCGAAGGGCAGGCGGGGCTCGTCTTCGAACCCGGGCCGCTCTTCCGCTTCAACACGGTCATCACGCTCGTCACCGGCACCATGTTTCTCATGTGGCTCGGCGAGCAGATCACCGAGCGCGGCCTCGGCAACGGCATCTCGATCATCATCTTCGCCGGCATCGCAGCCGGCCTGCCGCATGCCATCGGCGGCACACTGGAACTCGCGCGCACCGGTGCCTTCTCGATCCCGTTCGTCCTGCTGCTCTTCGCCGCGGCGGTTCTGGTGACCACCTTCGTCGTCTTCGTCGAGCGCGGTCAGCGCAAGATTCTGGTGAATTACGCCAAGCGCCAGGTGGGCAAGCGCATCTACGGCGGACAGACCTCGTTTCTGCCGCTCAAGGTCAACATGGCCGGCGTGATTCCGCCGATTTTCGCCTCCAGCATCATCCTGTTCCCGGCGACCATCGCCGGCATGTTCGGCCAGAGCGAAAGCACCAACTGGCTGCGCGATCTCGCGGCAACCCTGCACCCGGGGCAGCCGGTGTACGTGCTGTTGTACGCGGGCGCCATCATATTCTTCTGCTTTTTCTACACCGCACTCGTCTTCAATCCGAAGGAGACGGCCGACAACCTGAAAAAGAGCGGCGCTTTCGTCCCCGGCATCCGGCCCGGCGATCAGACGGCGAAGTACGTCGAGAAGATCCTGACGCGTCTGACGCTCGCCGGTGCGGCATACGTCACGCTGGTGTGCCTGCTGCCGGAGTTTCTCATCGTGAAGTGGAACGTGCCGTTCTATTTCGGCGGCACGAGCCTGCTTATCGTGGTGGTGGTGACGATGGATTTCTGGGCGCAGGTTCAGGCTTACATGATCTCGCACCAGTACGAGCCGCTGTTGAAGAAGTCGCCGATCAAGGGCGGTCTCCCGCGCCCGCGCTAGGACTGCATGTCGAAGGAAGAAACGATCCAGATGCAGGGCGAGGTCGTGGAGACCCTGCCCAACGCGACGTTCCGCGTGAAGCTCGAAAACGGCCACATCGTTCTCGGGCACATTTCGGGCAAGATGCGCATGCACTACATCCGCATACTGCCGGGCGACAAGGTGACGGTGGAATTGACGCCGTACGACCTGTCACGCGCGCGCATCGTGTTCCGGGCGAAGTAGCGAGGCAGCGCCTCGCGGGTTTTTGGCAGGCCGCCCTGGTGGCGGCAGGCGAGAGGAGAAGGAAATGAGAGTTCAGGCATCGGTCAAGAAGATCTGCCGCAAGTGCAAGATCATTCGCCGCAAGCGCGTGGTGCGGGTGATCTGCAGCGACCCGCGTCACAAGCAACGCCAGGGTTGATAGCAGAACCCAGGCTGAATATAATTTCAGGTTTTCTTCCGCTGGAGCGTCCATGGCCCGGATTGCAGGGGTGAACATCCCCAACCATCAGCACGCCGAGATTGCGCTTACCGCCATCTACGGGATCGGCCGCGCTCGCGCACGGGCGATCTGCACGGCGTCGGGCATCGAGGGCAACACCAAAGTCAAGGAGCTCTCGGAGCAGCAGATGGACCGGCTGCGCGAGCAGGTCGGCAAGTTCACCGTCGAAGGTGACCTGCGCCGCGAGACCACGATGAACATCAAGCGGCTCATGGATCTCGGCTGCTACCGCGGGCTGCGTCACCGGCGCGGACTGCCGGTGCGCGGCCAGCGCACGCGCACCAACGCGCGTACCCGCAAGGGGCCGCGCAAGGCGATCGGGGCCGGTCGCGCCGCGAGCAAGTAAGGACGATCGAGCATGGCTAAGGCAAGCACCCGGGTGCGCAAGAAGGTCAAGAAGAACGTGGCGGAAGGCATCGCCCACGTGCATGCGTCCTTCAACAACACCATCGTGACCATCACCGACCGGCAGGGCAACGCGCTCTCGTGGGCGACGTCCGGTTCGGCAGGCTTCAAGGGCTCGCGCAAGAGCACGCCCTTCTCGGCCCAGGTCGCCGCCGAACAGGCGGGCCGGGCGGCGCAGGAGTGCGGCGTGAAGAATCTCGAGGTCCGCATCAAGGGACCGGGTCCCGGCCGCGAATCGGCGGTGCGGGCGCTCAATGCCTGCGGTTTCAAAATCACCAGCATCTCGGACGTGACCCCGGTGCCGCACAATGGTTGCCGGCCGCCGAAGAAGCGTCGCATCTAGGAGTATCCCGCCGATGGCCCGCTATACGGACGCCAAGTGCCGCCTTTGCCGCCGCGAGGGGGAGAAGCTCTTTCTCAAGGGCGAGAAGTGCTACACCGACAAGTGCGCGATCGAGCGCCGCAGTTATGCGCCGGGTCAGCACGGGCAGAAGAACCTGCGCAAGTCGGACTATGCCAATCAGCTGCGCGAGAAGCAGAAGGTACGCCGCATCTATGGTGTGCTGGAGCGCCAGTTCCGCGGCGTGTACCAGGAAGCGGACCGGCGGCGCGGGGTGACCGGCGAGAACCTGCTGCAGGTTCTGGAGAGCCGGCTCGACACTGTCTGCTACCGCATGGGCTTCGGCTCGTCGCGCTCGGAAGCGCGGCAGATCGTTCGCCACAACGCCATCCTCGTCAATGGTCGGCGCGTGAACATCCCTTCGTATCGGGTTCGCCCGGGTGACGTGGTGGAGGTGGCCGAGAAGGCGAAGGGACAACTGCGGGTGAAGGGCGCGACGGAGGCGGCGGAAGGCCGTGGCTTCCCGGAATGGGTCGAGGTCGACATTAAGGGCCTCAAGGGTACGTTCAAGGCCTTGCCGCAGCGCTCGGACCTGCCTCCCACCATCAATGAAAGCTTGGTCGTCGAGTTGTATTCCAAGTAATCGTTGTCAGGATCACAGTCTATGCAAAGCACCGGATTCTTGAAGCCGCGGATCGTCGACGTTCAGAACCTGTCGCCGCTGCACGCGAAAGTCACGATGGAGCCGTTCGAGCGCGGCTACGGGCACACGCTCGGCAACGCGCTGCGCCGTGTTCTGCTGTCGTCGATGCCGGGTTACGCGCCGACCGAGGTTAAGATCACGGGCGTGCTGCACGAGTACTCAACGCTCGACGGTGTGCAGGAGGACGTGGTCGACATCCTCCTCAACCTCAAGGGCGTGGTGCTCAAGCTGCACAATCGCGAAGAGGCGCAGCTCACGCTGAAGAAGGAAGGCGAGGGCGTGGTGACGGCGGGGGACATCGAGGTGACCCATGACGTCGAGATCATCAATCCGGATCACGTCATCGCCCATCTCGCCGCCGGCGGCAAGATCGACATGCAGCTCAAGGTCGAGCACGGCCGCGGCTACGTGCCGGCCATCTCGCGCATCACCGACAAGGATTCGCGCTCTATCGGCAGCATCATGCTGGACGCTTCGTTCAGCCCGGTGCGGCGCGTGAGCTACGCGGTGGAATCCGCGCGCGTCGAGCAGCGCACCGACCTCGACCGCCTGGTGATCGACATCGAGACCAACGGCAGCGTCGAGCCGGAGGAGGCGATCCGCTTCGCGGCGCGCATCCTGGTCGATCAGCTGCAGCTGTTCGCCGACATCCGCCCGACGCCGGCCGCGATCGAAGCGCCGAAGGCACCGCAGGTCGATCCGATCCTGCTGCGTCCGGTGGACGACCTCGAACTCACCGTGCGTTCGGCCAACTGCCTCAAGGCCGAGAACATCTATTACATCGGCGACCTCATCCAGCGCACCGAGACAGAGCTTCTGAAGACGCCGAACCTCGGGCGCAAGTCGCTCAACGAGATCAAGGAAGTCCTCGCCTCGCGCGGGCTCACGCTCGGGATGAAGCTCGAGAACTGGCCTCCCGCCGGCCTCGAGAAGCCGTAAGAACGGAGTCAACGACCATGCGCCACCGCCTCGGTCTCAGGAAGCTGAACCGCACCAGCAGTCATCGGCTGGCGATGTTCCGCAACATGACGAACTCGCTGCTGCGACACGAAGTGATCAAGACGACGCTGCCCAAGGCGAAGGAACTGCGCAGGGTGGTCGAGCCGATGATCACGCTCGGCAAGACGCCGACACTCGCGAACCGCCGCCTCGCCTTCGACCGCCTGCGCGACCGTCAGATAGTGGTCAAGCTCTTCGACGAGCTCGGTCCGCGCTATGCCAAGCGCAACGGCGGCTATCTGCGCATCCTCAAGTTCGGCTTCCGCCAGGGCGACAACGCGCCGATGGCGCTGGTGGAACTCATGGACCGGCCGGAAGAGGCACCTGCGCCGGCCGAAGCGAAGGCTTGAGCGCGAGCCGCGGATGAACAGAAAAGGCCGGGAGCGTCCCGGCCTTTTTCTTGGGTAGCACGCGTGCGGCACGCAACCCTGATCCAGACCGGGCAGCGGGTGGAAGATTGTGCCGCTCGCCTCGCGGAGTTCTATCCGCTGGCTCGCCGCCTCTGTGCTGATGGGTTCCCCGCCGAGGAGACGAAGGAACTCGACGCCCTGCGGGATCATGTGAGCTTGGGTTTCGTCGATGCGCTGCGACGCGAGGTGTCCGCCCGCACCGCACTGCCGGTGGAATGGCTGAGCCTCGATCGCTTCACGCTGCACGGCTGCGGCGCGGTCAGCCTGCACGACGATCGCCACAACTACCCGAACGTGTACTTCGTGATCGTGGTCATCCACTCGGGCCGGCTCGGCGTGGTCGACGCCAGGTCACGCGCACGCCGTCATGCCCTGGGCGAGATCCTGCTGCTCGACCCGCACAAGAAACACGCGCTCGTGCCGGAGGGACTCGGGGCGCGCGAGCACCCGTATGAGCGCACGCACAGCCCCGTAGAGCGCGACCAGGACCGGTTCATGTTCGCGTGCTTCGACGTCCCGCGGCCGCTGCTTCGCCAGCGCTTTCGCGACGCGGGTGCGGCGCAGACGGTAGCCTGATCCATGGCGGTCGTCCTCTTCACCGATTTCGGTTCCAACGACATCTACGTCGGCCAGGTGGAAGCGGTGCTCGACCGCTGCGCGCCCGGCGTGCGGGTGATCCACCTGTTGCACGAGGCGCCGGCGTTCGACATCGAGGCGGCCGCGCATC
>JAEUMW010000410.1 GCA_016791345.1 Betaproteobacteria bacterium
GCGCCGACGTAATCCGGCGTCGAGGCGTAGACCACCTCGGTGCCGGCGAGGGCTTCGCCGTGCCGCTGGCGGATGAGCTTGAGGTGGCCGTGGACGTCGTCGCCCTTGGTCTCCGTGAGGCCGGTCGAGGCGATGCCTACCAGTGCCGGCTGCGCGCGCTCCTTGATGTTGAGCAGCGCCTGCTCGATGTTCTCCAGTCCGCCGAGGATGGTCGTCACCTCGTTCATGGCGGTGGTCTGCAGCGGAATCGCCTCGCGGAAGTGCCGCACCAGCAGCACGAGGCCGAACGACGTGCAGCCCTGCGAGCCGTGCATGAGCGGCATGCAGCGGTCCATGCCGAGATAGGCATAGCAGGCACCGAGCGGGGAGCTCATCTTGAGCGGATTGACCGCGCACGCCTTCTTCGATTCGACGACCTTCGCCATCGTCACTCCCACGGCGCTGGCGCGCGCACCTGTGCCCACACCGGGTTGGAAAGCGCCTTGTCGATCTCGTGCACCAGCGACACCATGCCCTCGTACCCGGCGTAGGCGTAATGCCGCTCCTGATTGATGTCGAGCCAGGGCATGCGTGCCTTCAGCGCGACGAACTGCGAGCGGCCGCCGGAGAGGATGATGTCGGCGCGCGCCTCGGCCAGCATCCTGTACATCTCGCGCGGCTTCATGTCGTCGACCATGTGGGCGTCGGTCCCCATGATCTCGACGATGCGCGCCTTGTCCTCCTTCGTCGACTTCTTGACCGAAGTGCCGACGATCTCGAGCCCGGCTTCCTGCAGGGCCGACACCACCGACCAGCTCTTCACGCCGCCGGTGATGAGCAGCACCCGTTTGCCTTCCAGGCGCGGCCGGTAGGCGGCGATGCGCGCGTGCGCCCGCGGCTCCTCGACTGCGATCAGCGCCTCGGTGCGGTCGACGAGGTCGTCAGGTGCGCCGCGCTCCACCAAGAGCCGCACCAGGTTGCGCAGCGTGTCGCTCATGTCCGAGATGCCGTAGAAGCTGCCCTCGAAGAACGGGATGTCGTAGCGCTCCTGCATCTTGCGCGCGACGTTGATCATCGACTTCGAGCACACCATCATCGCGGCCCGTGCGCGGTGGCTCTGCGCCACTTCGCGGAAGCGTCCGTCACCGGAGATGCACGACAGCACGCGGATGCCGAGCGCGTCGAGCAGCGGCTTCACCTGCCACAGCTCGCCCGACAGGTTGTACTCGCCGATGATGTTGATGTCGGTCGGTGTCGTGTACTCGGGCTCGATCGTCCCGATGACGTAGTCGAGCAGCGCCTCGGCCCCCAGCTTGTTGCCGAGGTTCTTGGCGCCGGCGAAGCCGGGCGCGTTGACCGGGATGACCGGCTTGCCGAACTTTTCCGTGGCGCGCTTGCAGACGACTTCGATGTCGTCGCCGATGAGCGCGGTGACACAGGTCTGGTAGACGAAGACCGCCGGCGGATCGTATTTCTCGATGATCTCGCGGACCGCCTTGAAGAGGCGCTTCTCGCCGCCGTAGATGACATCGAGCTCGTTGATGTCGGTGGTGAAGCCGGTGCGGTAGAGCTGCGGCCCGCTCGATGCCGCGTGGCGGTTGTCCCAGGAATTGCCTTCGCAGGCGATCGGGCCGTGCACGAGATGGGCGACGTCGACGAAGGGCTGCAGCGCGATCTTCGCGCCGTCGAAGGCGCAGCCGCCGGCCGCTGCACCCGGCGCGAGCTGCTTGGTGCAGCCCTTCTTCCGCTCCTTCTCGCCCTTCGCCTGGTTGTGGTCGCAGGCGGGCTCCTCGAAGACGGACTGGATCTTGGCAGATACGCGCGCGTCCATCGTGCGGCCCCTAGAACTTCACCAGGATGTCCTCGTTGCGGACGATGAACTGACAGGCCAGCCGATACGGCGGCGGCACGTCGTTCACCTCGGCATCCTCGATCTGCTTGCGCGTGATCTTGCCGGCGAGCTTGAGTGCGACCTTCTCCTTCTCGGTGAGTGCGATGCCCATCGGCGTCTTGCCGGAGAGGATCTGCACCTCGACGGCACAGGAACCGCACTCGCCGTTCTCGCACTCGAAATCGACGGGCACCTTGTGGGCCTTGGCGACGGCGAGCAGCGTGTGGGTATCGCCCGCCGTGGCGTAGACCGTGAGGTCCTTCTTCATCCGCGGTGAGCTGAATGTGACATTGGCCATGATTGCGTCCTCGGTGGCGGGCGGGCGGCAGCCGCCGCCCGCGCCGCATGTTCAGCGAATGATGTCGTAGCTGTAGTCGGTCTTCGCCGTGTCGATCGTGTCGGCGTCGATGGCCTCGAAGATCTCGTCCAGGAGGGTCACCAGCACCCGCAGCGAGCCTTCGTATCCCCAGATCGGGAAGCGGTGGTGGTGATGACGGTCGAAGATCGGGAAACCGAGCCGGATGAGCGGCACGCCGACGTCGCGCTCCAGGTACTTGCCGTAGGTGTTGCCGATGAGGAAGTCGACCGGCTCCGTGCACAGCAGCGAGCGCATGTGCCAGAGATCCTTCTTCGAGTACACCTTGCAGTCGCGTCCGAAGGGGCTCGCGTCGAACAGGGCCTGCACCTTCGCCGCCCAGTCGTCGTTGCCGTTGGTGGACAGGACGTGGGTGGGCTCCGCGCCGAGTTCGAGCAGGAAGCCGGTCAGGCCGAGCATCAGGTCGGGGTCGCCGTAGAGGGCGAACTTCTTGCCGTGCAGATGCGCCTGGCTGTCGGCGATGGCGTCGACCAGGCGGCCGCGCTCCTTCTCCAGTGCCGCCGGAATCGGCTTGCCGGTGAGCTCCGACACCTTCATGAGGAACGCGTCCGTGCCGGCGACGCCGAGCGGATGGTTGAGCAGCACCACTTCCTGCCCCTTCTCTGCCACGAACTTCGCCGTCTTCTCGGTCGTGTATTGCTGGAAGAAGATGGTCGCCTTGGCGTGCACGGCGCGCGTCACCTCTTCCTTGGTGGTGCCGCCGTCGTACATGCGGAACTCGCCGTCGGTGGGCGTGTTCCAGGCATCCGACGGGTCGCACACGATGGTGTAGTCGGCGCCGAAGAGGTCGAGCACGCGGCGCATCTCGGGCATGTTGCCGACGACGTAGCCGTCGAAGCCGCCGATGAAGTTGATCGACTCGTTCGGTTCGCGCTTGAGCGGCTCCGCGGTCTTGGCCTTGCCGTCCCAGAAGTGCTTGAGCACCCCGAGCAGCGCGTTGTCGTAGCCGGTGATGTGGCTGCCGACGAAGGCCGGCGTGTGCGCGAACGGCACGTCGAACTCGTTCGGGATCGAGCCCTTCTGCTTGGCGTTCTTGATGAACGCGTCGAGGTCGTCACCGATCACCTCGGCCATGCAGGTGGTGGACACGGCGATCATCTCGGGTTTGTACAGGTTGTAGCTGTTGGCGAGCCCGTCGATCATGTTGTTGAGCCCGCCAAACACCGCCGCGTCTTCGGTCATCGAACTCGACACGCACGAGGTCGGCTCCTTGAAGTGGCGGGAGAAGTGCGAGCGGTAGTAGGCGACGCAACCCTGCGAGCCGTGCACGAAGGGCAGGGTCTTCTCGAAGCCGACCGCTGCGAACACCGCGCCCAGGGGCTGACAGGCTTTGGCCGGGTTGACCGTGAGCGCTTCGCGGGCGAAGTTCTTCTCGCGATACTCCCAGGACTTGGTCCACTCGCGGACTTCCTGGATCTTCGCGTCGGGGTGCTTGAACTCGAACTCGCGCTTCTTGCGCTCGAACATGTCCGTGTATTCCTGCCCACGGAACAGCTCCAGGTGGTCGAGGACCTTATCGGCGCTCTGGGTCATCTCAGTACTCCTTCAATCGGGTAGGGTGGGAGCGCGCGGCACGAGGCACCGCGCCCCCACGTGGCGTTACTTCTTCCAGGGCGCTCGCGCGAGGCCCCACACGGGTGCGTTGATCGCCATGTCCATGTCGCGGGCGAAGATCGCGAAGCCGTCGTAGCCGTGATACGGTCCGGAATAGTCCCAGCTGTGCATCTGGCGGAACGGCACGCCCATCTTCTGGAACACGTACTTCTCCTTGATGCCCGAGCCGACCAGATCCGGCTGCACCTTCTCGACGAACTTCTCGAACTCGAAGCCGGTCACGTCGTCGTAGATCAGCGTGCCGTCCTTCACGTAGTGCGTGGTCCGCTGGTAGTCGTCGTTGTGACCGAACTCGTAGCCGGTGCCGACCACTTCCATGCCGAGGTCCTCGTAGGCGCCGATCACGTGACGCGGCCGCAGGCCGCCGACGAACAGCATCACCTTCTTGCCGGCGAGGCGCGGCTTGTACTTGTCGACCACGGCTTGCGCGAGCGGCTTGTACTTGGCGATGACCTCTTCGGTCCTGGCCTTGATCGCGTCGTCGAAGTGGTTCGCGATCTCGCGCAGGCTGCGCTCGATCTGCGACGGACCGAAGAAGTTGTACTCCACCCAGGGAATGCCGTACTTCTCTTCCATGTGCCGGCTGATGTAGTTCATCGAGCGGTAGCAGTGGAGGATGTTGAGCTTCGCCTTCGGCGTGTTCTCGAGTTCGGCAATGGTGCCGTCGCC
>JAEUMW010000411.1 GCA_016791345.1 Betaproteobacteria bacterium
GCCCGCGTTTCTCGACGAACTGCGGCTCTACGATGATCCCGCGGTCCAGCAGAGCTTCGTGCGCGAGGCCGCGCCGCACGTACGCGAGGCTGCCCTCATCCTCGAGGGCATCGCGTGCGCCGCCTGCGTCTGGTTGAACGAACAGCACATCGGCCGAATGCCCGGCGTCGTCTCGGTGGCGATCAACTACGCCACGCGCCGCGCCTACGTGCGCTGGGACGAGCGCCGTCTCAGGCTCTCCGACATCCTCAAGGCGGTCGCCGACATCGGCTACACCGCGCATCCCTTCGATACCGCGCGCTTCGACGAGGTCGCCCGACGCGAGCGGAAGATGGCGCTGTGGCGCCTCTTCGTCGCCGGCCTCGGCATGATGCAGGTGATGATGTACGCGTATCCGGCGTATATCGCCGATGGCGACATGAGCCCCGACATTGAGGGCCTGATGCGCTGGGCGAGCCTGATTCTGACGACACCGGTGGTGTTCTATTCCGCGGCCCCGTTCTTTCAGGCGGCGTGGCGCGACCTCGTGCAGCGTCGCGTCGGCATGGACGTGCCGGTTGCCCTGGGTGTGGCCGTGGCATTCATCGCGAGCGTCGTTGCCACGCTGCGCGGTGGCGGCGAGGTCTACTTCGACTCGATCACCATGTTCGTCTTCCTGCTGCTCGGCGGCCGCTTTCTCGAAATGAACGCGCGGGCGCGGGCCGGGCGCGCGGCGGAAGAACTGCTCAAGCTGATCCCGGCGTTGGCCGAACGTCTCACCGACTTTCCGCACGGTCGGGCGAGCGAACGCGTCGCCGTCTCGCAACTCCAGCCGGGCGACTGTGTGCTCGTCAAGCCGGGTGACTCGATTCCGGCGGATGGCGAGATCCTCGAAGGGACCACGGAAGTCGACGACTCACTGCTCACCGGCGAAAGCCGGCCGGTCCTGAAGACGCGCGGTGCTGCGCTCACGGGCGGTGCGGTCAACGTGACGAGCCCCGTGGTGATGCGCGTCACCCGCGTCGGCGCGCAGACCGTCGTCGCTGGCATTCTCCGTCTGCTGGATCGCGCGACGAGCGACAAGCCGGCGCTCGCCCGGCTCGCCGACCGCGCTGCCTCGGTGTTTGTGTCCGTACTGCTGGCCGTGGCCGCGGTCACGGCGATCGCGTGGGCCCTCATCGATCCCGCGCGAGCGCTCTGGGTGACCGTCTCGGTGCTGGTCGTAAGCTGTCCCTGTGCGCTCTCGCTGGCAACGCCGGCCGCCCTCACGGCGGCCACCGGGGCGCTCACCCGGCTCGGCGTGGTGGTGACGCGTGGGCACGCGCTGGAAACCCTCGCGCGTGCAACGCACGTGGTCTTCGACAAGACCGGCACGCTGACGCACGGCCGACTCGAACTGGCCGGCGTGGAAGTCCTCGGGAGCGGAACGGAACGCGACGCGCTGCGCCTGGCGGCCGCGCTCGAGCGCGGCTCTGAGCATCCGGTTGCCAATGCCATACTGCGCGCGGCGCAGGAGGCCGCGGTCGACGCTGCAACAGCGTGCGACATGCAAAACCTGCCCGGGGCCGGGGTGGAGGGGACGGTGGATGGCCGTGTGCTGCGGCTCGGCACCCCCGACTTCGTCGCGGCGCTGGCGGGGCCGCTGCCTGGCGCGCGCGTCGATGAAAGGGCGACGCTGGTCGGATTGGGTGGGCGCGAAGGATGGCTCGCGTTCTTCCGGCTGACCGACACCATACGTCCCGGAGCCGGCGCGCTGGTGGCATCGCTGGTCAAGTCCGGTCGCACCGTGGTGCTGCTGTCGGGCGACGGCACGGCGGCCGCCCGCGAGGTCGCCGCCGGCGTCGGCATCGGTGAGGTGGTGGCGGAAGTCACGCCCGCGCGCAAGCTCGAATACGTGCAAGGGCTGCAGGCGAGCGGGGCGGTGGTGGCGATGATCGGTGACGGCGTGAACGACGCGCCGGTGCTGGCCGCTGCCGCGATGTCCATCGCCATGGGCGGCGGCACGCCGGTGGCGCAGGGGACGAGCGACATGATCCTGTTGTCGAATCGTCTCGAGCATCTCGCCGCCGCCTTCGACATTGCCGGCCGGACACGGCGGATCATCCGCGAGAATCTGCTGTGGGCGGCCGCATACAACGTGGTGGCATTGCCGCTCGCCATTGCCGGTTACGTGACGCCGTGGATGGCGGGCCTCGGCATGTCCGCGAGCTCACTGCTGGTAGTGGTGAATGCCCTGCGCCTTGCCCGCCCGGATCGGCACGCCGCCGCGGGGCAGGCGGGCGCCACACTGGAATGTCGGTCTCTCGCACCGCGGGCGGGCTAGGATGGAGATTCTCTATCTCCTCATTCCGCTCTCGGTGACGCTGGTCTTTGCGATTGCGGTGGTGTTCTGGTACGCATTGAAGAGCGGGCAGTTCGACGATCTCGAAGGCCCTGCGCACCGGATCCTGATGGACGACGACGGCCCCGGTGCGACGGGCGGTGGTTCCCCCGGAGGGCGCCTTGATCTGGATCAAAAGTAAGTGATGACCCTTCCCGTAACATGGGCGCCGGGTTGCGTCCGCCCCAGGCGCTTGCGCCCTGGCAACAGAAATTCTTCAGAACGTTAAGGAGACGTGGAACATGAGTTCGCAGGCGACTACCTACAACTACACCGTGGTCCGGCAATTCGCCATCATGACCGTCGTGTGGGGGATCGTCGGCATGCTGGTCGGTGTCATTGCGGCTGCCCAGCTCATCTGGCCGGATCTCACCCACGGCATACCGTGGCTTTCGTACGGGCGCCTGCGACCTTTGCACACCAACGCGGTGATCTTCGCGTTCGGTGGCTCCGCGCTCTTTGCAACGTCCTACTACGTCGTGCAGCGCACGTGTCACGCGCGACTCTTCTGTGACAAGCTCGCGGCCTTCACGTTCTGGGGCTGGACCCTGGTCATCGTGCTCGCGGCGATCACGCTGCCGCTGGGGATCACGACGTCGAAGGAATACGCCGAGCTCGAATGGCCGATCGACCTCCTGATCGCCGTCGTCTGGGTGTCTTACGCGATCGTCTTCTTCGGCACCATTCTCAAGCGCCGCACGCCGCACATCTACGTGGCGAACTGGTTTTTCGGCGGCTTCATCCTGACTATAGCGCTGCTGCACATCGTGAACAGCGCCGAACTGCCGATCGCGTTCTCCAGCTGGAAGTCGTATTCCGTCTATTCGGGATCGCAGGACGCGATGGTGCAGTGGTGGTACGGGCACAATGCCGTCGGCTTCTTCCTGACCGCAGGCTTCCTCGGCATGATGTACTACTTCGTGCCGAAGCAGGCAGGTCGCCCGGTCTATTCCTATCGGCTGTCGGTGGTGCACTTCTGGGCGCTGATCTTCACCTACATGTGGGCCGGTCCGCACCATCTGCACTACACCGCGTTGCCCGACTGGACGCAGTCGCTCGGCATGGTGTTCTCGCTCATCCTGCTGGCGCCGTCGTGGGGTGGCATGATCAACGGCATCATGACGCTGTCGGGTGCGTGGTACAAACTGCGCACGGATCCGATCCTCAAGTTCCTGATCGTGTCGCTGTCGTTCTATGGCATGTCGACGTTCGAAGGCCCGATGATGTCGGTGAAGACGGTGAACGCACTGTCCCACTACACCGAATGGACCATCGGCCACGTGCACTCCGGCGCGCTCGGCTGGGTGGCGATGATTTCCATCGGCAGCATCTACTACCTGATTCCGCGGCTCTTCGGCCGCAGCGAGATGTACAGCGTCAAGCTGATCACGCTGCATTTCTGGGTCGCGACCATCGGTGTCGTGCTGTACATCGCGGCGATGTGGATCGCTGGCGTGACGCAGGGTCTCATGTGGCGTGCCGTGAACCCAGACGGAACACTCACCTACAGCTTCGTGGAAGCGGTGAAGGCGATGTATCCCTTCTACGGTATCCGCCTGCTGGGTGGCTTCCTCTTCTTCTCTGGCATGCTCATCATGGCCTACAACGTCGTGAAGACGGTCGCCGGTCACAAGGCCGTCGACGCGCCGATTCCGGCGGTGGCCGGCGCCCACGCCTGACCTTAGGAGCGAACAAAAAATGGCTGGGACCTATTTTCACGACAGAATCGAACGCAACACCGGGCTCATGATCGTGCTGACCATCCTGACGGTCGCCGTCGGGGGTCTGGTCGAGATCGTGCCGCTGTTCTTCCAGAAATCGCAGATCGAGCCGGTGGCGGGTCTGAAGCCTTACACCGCATTGCAGCTCGCGGGGCGGGACGTGTACGTCCGGGAGGGGTGCTACACGTGTCACTCGCAGATGGTGCGTCCGTTCCGTGCAGAGACCGAGCGCTACGGGCATTTCTCGGTGGCCGGTGAGTCGGTGTACGACCATCCGTTCCAGTGGGGCAGCAAGCGCACCGGCCCGGATCTGGCGCGCGTCGGCGGGCGCTACTCGGACGAGTGGCACCGCGTGCACCTCAATCAGCCGCGCGATGTTGTCCCCGAGTCCAACATGCCGGCCTATCCGTGGCTCCTGCAGACGGTGCTCGACGGCAAGGACATGCCGCTCAAGCTGAAGGCGATGCGCACGCTCGGCGTACCGTACACGGACGAGGACATCACTGGTGCCACTGCCGCGGTCGCCGGCAAGACCGAGGTGGAGGCGCTGATCGCCTATCTGCAGGTGCTCGGCACCTCACTCAAGTCGGCGAGGTAGGTGATGGACGTCAACGATATCCGGTCGGCCATGACGGTGATCATGTTCGTCGTATTCCTCGGCATCGTCTTCTGGGCGTTCAGCGGCAGGCGCAAGCGTGCCTTCGACGAGGCCGCGAACCTGCCATTCGACGAGGACGACTCGATGGTTGCCGGCAAGTCTCGGAATACCTCAAAAGAAAACGGAGCGTAGGAGAAAAATGAGCGAGTTCACGAGTGGATTCTGGAGCCCCTACATCGCCATCATCACGCTGGCGAGCGTGATCGGCTGCGCGGTGTTCCTCAAGGCTACCGGCGGCAAGAGGCGGCCCGGGGGCGAGAAGCTCACCACGACCGGTCACGCCTGGGACGAGGATTTGCAGGAGTGGAATAACCCGCTGCCGAAGTGGTGGACCTACCTGTTCTATCTCACGGTTGTGTTCGGGCTCGTCTATTTGCTGCTCTATCCGGGGCTCGGTTCGTTTCCGGGGCTGCTCGGCTGGACCTCGGTGGGGCAGTACGAGCGTGAGCGGGAAGTGGCCGCGAAGGAATACGATCCCATCTATGAGAAGTTCTCCAAGATGGACATTCCTGCTCTGGCCGAGAATGCCGAGGCGCGCGAGATGGGCCAGCGGTTGTTCCTGACCTACTGCTATCAGTGCCACGGCTCCGACGGACGCGGCGCCAGGGGATTCCCGAACCTCACCGACGGCGACTGGCTGTACGGCGGGTCGCCGGAGGCCATCCAGACGACGATCCTCGACGGTCGGCACGGCATCATGCCGCCGATGATCGACGCGGTGGGTGGAGCGGAAGGCGTCAAGGCCGTCGCCAACTACGTGCGCGAGATTTCCGGTCAGAAGCCGTTCGATCCGGTGCTTGCGGCCGAGGGCAAGGAGAAGTTCGTCGTCTGTGCGGCGTGCCACGGACCCGACGGCAAGGGCAATCCCGCGATCGGTGCACCCAATCTGACCGACAACATCTGGCTCTACGGCGGCTCGCTCGCAACCATTACCGAGACCGTCACCAAGGGCCGCAACAATCAGATGCCGGCGTGGAAGGATCTGCTCGGGGAAACCAAGGTCCACATCCTTGCAGCCTATGTCTACTCGCTGTCGCAGCAGAAGAAATAGATGGGCGTAATGGCGGCGACTGGGAGGAGTCGCCGCGGGGGAAGACGAGAATGAGCAGTCCGCTGCCGAAGGTGCCGCTACCACAGGTTGAGCCCAACGAGCTGGAGAGCGAGCTTTACGAAGTTCGCAAGACCATCTATCCGCGTGCGGTGCACGGCCTTTTTGCCAAATGGCGCTGGGGCCTCGTCATCTTCACGCAGGTGATCTTCTACGGGCTGCCCTGGCTCATGTGGAACGGCCGGCAGGCCGTGCTCTTCGATCTGGGCGCCCGCCGCTTTTATATCTTCGATCTGGTGTTGTGGCCGCAGGACTTCATTTTCCTGACCGGACTGCTCATCATCTCGGCGCTGTCGCTGTTCCTCTTCACCGCAGTGGCCGGGCGCCTGTGGTGCGGTTACGCCTGCCCGCAGACCGTGTATACCGAGCTTTTCATGTGGATCGAGCACCACGTCGAGGGCGACCGCAGCAAGCGGATGAAGCTCGATCGCGAGCCGTGGAGCGCGCACAAGCTCGGCATCAAGGCAGCCAAGCACGGCATCTGGATTGCGGTGGCCCTGTGGACGGGTATCACCTTCGTCGGTTACTTCACGCCGATCCGTACGCTGCTCGGCGAATTCATCAGTTTCAATCTCGGTCCCTGGGAAGCGTTCTGGGTCTTCTTCTATGGCTTTGCCACCTATGGCAACGCGGGCTGGATGCGCGAGCAGGTGTGCAAGTACATGTGCCCGTACGCGCGCTTCCAGAGCGTCATGTTCGATCCCGATACGCTCGTCATCACCTACGATCCCGGGCGCGGGGAACCGCGCGGCTCGCGTGGCAAGAGCGTGGACCACCGGGCGAAGGGTCTTGGCGACTGTGTCGACTGTGAGATCTGCGTGCAGGTCTGCCCCACCGGCATCGATATCCGCAACGGGTTGCAGTACGAGTGCATCGCCTGCGGTGCCTGTATCGACGGCTGCGATCAGGTGATGGACAAGATGGGTTACCCGCGTGGCCTGATCCGTTACTCCACCGAGAATGCGATGCAGGGCAAGCATCCGGAGGAGCCGACGGCGCTGCGCAAGATAGCCTCGCACCTGCTGCGGCCGAGAGTGCTGATCTACTCCGCGATCCTCGCGACCGTGGTGGTGGCGATGACGGCATCGCTCGCCATGCGGGTGCCGGTCAAGCTGAACGTGCTCAAGGACCGCGCCAATCTCGTACGCGAAGCGAGCGACGGCTGGGTGGAGAATGTCTACCGTCTGCAGATCATGAACACCGCCGAGTCGGGCCACCGGTTCCAGGTGTCGGTGCGCGGCTTGCCGGACGTGCGGCTCGTCAGCGAGACTCCGGTGGTGACGGTGGCGGGGGCGTCATCAGTCGTCGTGCCGGTCAGCGTGCAGGTGGATCCGGCCGCGGTTGCGCCTGGCTCGCACCGCATCGACTTCGAAGTCCGTGCGGTCGACAATGAGCGCTTGAGCGCCAGTTCCAATTCCAGCTTCTACGTGCGAGCGCCATGAGACCGTCGACAGCGTCGCGTGTCTGGTACCGCGAGCCGTGGCCGTGGTTTCTTGCGGCGGGGCCGTTTACCGTGGTCGTGGCCGGCGCCATCACCGTCTGGCTTGCCGTAAAGAGCGACGATGGGCTGGTGGCGGACGACTACTACAAGCAGGGGCTCGCCATCAATCAGGTGATCCGGCGCGACCAGACGGCTGCGGAACTTGGCTTGCGCGCGAACGTGCAGTGGAACTTCGACAATCAGCGGGTCAGGGTCTACCTGCGCAGTGACGCGACTGCCCCGCTGCCGGATACGATCGTGTTGCGCGTGCTGCATCCGACCCGGGCCGGTGCCGATCAGGCGGTGACCCTGCGTGGCGCTGGCGGCGGTGTCTACGATGGAGCGCTCCTGCCGTTGCGCAACGGTCGCTGGCTGTTGGGCCTGGAAGATGGTGCGCAGACGTGGCGTCTGATGGGAGAAATGTTCGCACCGCGGGACGCGGAAGTCACCCTGGTGCCGCAGCCCGTGTGACTTGAACGAAACCGATCGGGGGAAACGGAAATGGCCTGGAGTGAGCTGTTCGGGAGTGCAGTGGGGCTTGCAAGCCTGTTGACGATCGTCGGCGTCATCGCCATCGGCTACGGTTTCTATCGCTTCATCAACAACAAGATAGACGAAGAGAGCAAGTGAGCAGCCCCGCGCCGCCGTCAGCCGGAGAGAACACCATGGGGCGCAGGCTCATCTGGGTGTTGTGGCCGGCATTCATCGTCGGTGGGCTGATGACGATGATTTTCTTCGCCCTCGTCGATCCGGATGATATCGGCCTTTTCGGACGCTCCTTCGGCCTCGATCGAACAGCCGTCTACTCGATCGGCTTCTTTTTCTTCTGGGCGTTCGCGGCGGGGTCGAGCGCACTCACGTGCTTTCTGCAGCGATCGCCGTTCGAGATCAATCGCTGTCCGTTGCCGCCGGTCGGGAGACCGTCAGGATGCCCCAAGCGCGAAGGCCCTGATGACTGCTGTGGTTGAGTTGGTGCACGGGATTCTCCGGTTCGTGCTCGCAGCGGGCTTGGCCGTCGGCGCTCCCGCGATGTGGGCGCAAGGGCTGGAATCCCGCGGCGAAGCGCTGTACGCCAACCATTGCGTTGCCTGTCACACCTGCAAGGCACACACGCGACGCGATCCCATCGTGCGCAACCTCGCGGAGCTTGCGCAGCAGGTTGATCGCTGGCAGGCCAATCAGAAACTCGGCTGGACGCCGGAGGACCGTGCCGCCGTGGTCGACTATCTCAACCGGGTCTTCTACAGGTTCTGAACGCTAGCTACCCTGGCAGCGGTGCTGCTGGCCGATCACCGCCTTGAGGCCGACCGCGTCCCTGAATTCGATGTACTTGTTCTGGACGCTGATAAGCCCTTCTTCCTGAAACTTGGAGAACACGCGGCTCACGGTTTCGAGCTTGAGCCCGAGATAGCTGCCGATCTCCTCACGCGTCATGCGCAGGTGGAAGGACGTGCCGGAATAGCCTCGCACCAGGTAGCGCTGCGAAAGATTCAGCAGGAAGGCGGCGAGCCGTTCTTCCGCCTTCATGCTGCCCAGGAGCAGCATCACACCGTGGTCACGCACGATCTCGCGACTCATGATCTTGTGCAGGTGGCGCTGCAGGATGGGGACGGTGCGCGAGAACTCTTCCAGCGTCGCGAAGGGAATCTCGCAGATATCGCTGTCCTCGAGAGCGACCGCGTCGCACGTGTGGACATCGGTGCTGATCGCATCCATGCCCACGAACTCGCCCATCATGTGAAAGCCGGTCACCTGCTCACGACCGTCGTCGTGCAGCACGTAGCTCTTGAGAAAGCCGCTGCGCACGGCGAAGAGAGAGCGGAAGGGCACCCCCGCGCGATAGAGATAGTCACCGCGACGCAGGTAGCTATGGTGCTCGACGAGGCGGTCTAGCTTGTCAACCTCGGATGGATCGAGGCCGATCGGCAGACACAGCTCCTGCAGGCTGCACGTCGAGCAGACACTCTTGAGATGCGCAAAGTCGATCTGCTTCAGGATGGTCCTTGACGCCATGATCGAGGTTTCTCGTGACTTTCTAACTATGGCATGTTCCTTGACCTAGATCAAACGGCTCCCCGGGGTGCGCTGGCATAGTGACCTGCAGGAAGTTTTGCACACACAAGGCACATGCTCTCGTTGGGGAACGTCGTGGCAAATCTGGATCGATCCTCCGCTCTGGAAGTCGACCTCGATCTGATCCGTCGCCTCGACCGCAAAGGTCCACGCTACACCTCGTACCCGACGGCCGACCGTTTCGTCGAGGCCTTCGATGCCGATGCGTACAGCATATGGGCCGCGCAGCGCAACGTCGGACCCGTCAGACGGCCGCTGTCGATCTACGTGCACATTCCCTTCTGCAACACGCTCTGCTTCTACTGTGGCTGCAACAAGATCGTCACCAAGGATGTGACGAAGGCGACCACCTATCTCGACTATCTGTTCGCCGAAGTGCGCATGCAGAGCGCGCTCTTCCGTGAGGAGCCGCGCGTCGAGCAGCTGCACTGGGGCGGTGGCACGCCGACGTTTCTCACGCACGCGCAGATGCGGATGCTCATGGAATGCACGCGGGAGAGTTTCGATCTCGCCCCCGACGGCGAATACTCGATCGAGATCGATCCGCGCAAGGTCAGCGAGGACACCGTCGCACTCCTGCGCGCGCTCGGTTTCAACCGCATGAGTCTCGGCGTGCAGGACTTCGAGCCGGACGTGCAGCACGCGGTCAACCGTGTCCAGAGCGAGGAAGAAACCGAGCGTGTGGTGAATGCGGCGCGTCGCGAAGGATTCCGTTCCATCAGCATCGATCTCATCTACGGGCTGCCCAAGCAGACCGTGATGAGCTTCAACCGGACGCTGGAGAAGGTGCTCACGCTGCGCCCTGACCGCATCGCGGTCTACAACTACGCGCACCTGCCGGTTCTCTTCAAATCGCAGCGCCGCATCCGCGAAGAGGATCTGCCGCTGCCGGAAACAAAGCTGCAGATTCTCGGTCTCGCCATCCGCCGTCTGACCGACGCGGGATACGCCTACATCGGCATGGATCACTTTGCCCTGCCCGAGGACGAGCTCACGATCGCGCAGGCGCAGGGGCGACTGCACCGCAATTTCCAGGGTTATTCGACGCACGCCGACTGCGATCTGGTGGCGCTCGGGGTCTCCGCGATCGGCAAGATCGGACCCACCTACAGCCAGAACCATCGAACGCTGGAGGATTACTACGACGCGCTCGATCGCGGTGAACTGCCCGTCATGCGCGGGATCGAGCTCTCGGCCGACGATCTCGCGCGACGCGCGATCATCCAGTCGCTGATGTGCCACTTCGAGCTTTCCACGGAATCGATCGAGACTGCCTACCTGCTCGACTTCGAGAGCTATTTCCGGCAGGAGCTGGAGGACTTGAAGCTCTATCAGGCGGAAGGCCTGATCGACATCGAGCGCGGCTGGCTCGGGGTGACGCCGAAGGGGCGGCTCCTCATCCGCAACATCTGTATGGTCTTCGACCGCTATCTGCGGGCTGGCGAGGACCGCGCACGCTATTCAAAAGTGATATAAGGCGGCTCAGGGAAAGGAATGGGGCCGCCCGCGGGCGGCCCCTACCTTTTTGTAGCACCCGTTCTGAAGAACGCCGCCGCTTCAGCCGCCGGTCTCCTGCTGGCAGAATCAACGGTTGCGCCAGTGCCCTCCACTTCACGGAAAATGACCGGGATGCGCGGGATGAGCTCGGACGGTTCGCGAATGCCATCGCTTCGACGCCGCAGTTCGTTCGGTGGCAAGGGTGTCTCATGAGATCCGGTGATCATCGTGCGAGCCTGCACGCAGGAGTGGCTGCGGCGGACGGCTTCACGCTGGTCGAGCTCGCCATCGTCCTCGTCGTTCTCGGGTTGCTCGTCGGCGCCGTGATGAAGGGTCAGGAACTCATCACCGGTGCGCGAGTGCACAACCTCATCGCGATGCAAACCGGAATCAAGGCTGCGTTCTTCGGGTTTCAGGATCGGTATCGCGCGTTCCCGGGGGATTATCGCGGCGCGACTCAGAACATTCTCGGCGCCGCCGGCGACGGCAACGGCAACGGTCGCGTCGAAGCGAGCGGCAGCCCCCTGGAGACCCTCCTGGTCTGGGATCATCTGTCGAAGACCGGGATGCTGAACTACGCCTTCGATGCGGCAAGCGCGAGCTCCCATGCGTCGGCGACGACGCCGGCCAATGCTTACGGCGGCTTCTTCGACCTGGCGTACGACAACGCGTACCTGGACCTGGGCGCGCCGGCGAGCCGGCACAACCTCAAGACCGGCGGTCAACTGCCGGTCAGGATGCTGGCAGAGGTGGATCGGAAGATCGACGATGGCAGCGCTGCGAGGGGATTATTTCGGGCCACTTCGGCGTTCGGTGCGGGCGGCCTCGGGAACTGCTGGAACGCGGCGGGGGGCTGGGCGGAGGAGACGGGCTTCGTGAACTGCGCAGGGGCCGAGATCTTCTGAACTCGCGACGAGTCACCTGAGGCGATCGAAGAAGTCCACGTCGGGCCACGTGTTCACGTTCTGGATCGCACGCTTCATGCCGGCGCGGCCAGCGCCGCGAGAATCGACGAACCGCTTCGCGTCACCCCCGCGCGCGAGATCAGGTCATTTGTGCTCGGGATAGCGAGCGTCGAAAGGGTAGGCGATGAAATCGTCACCGAGCCGGCGCCAGTTGCCGAGCCAATCCGCGGCGACCTGCTGGCCTTCCTCGCGCAGCTTCGCGTAGTGGGTCGCGCTGCGGTCGTACTTGGAGGTGTGACACAGCCCCCACGCCGTCTCGGAAGTCATCTTGATCGTCCGTACCTTCACGATCTTGTGCTTGTTGAGCGGTGGGTGCAGATCGCCGAACTGTTCGATCCAGCGATTGATGGTGAGGATGTGATCGAGTTCCTGATTGAGGGCCAGGTTGCCGGCGAGATCGTTCTCGCGATCGCGGATCAGGTCGAGCCCGATGTCGATGGTGGGATAGGCGAACTCCTGCGGATTGATGCGCACGACCCAGATCTCATCCGGCTTGTCGTCCTTGTCATCCGCATCGAGCAGGTCACGCACGGGCGGATTCTGCGAGTAGAGACCGTCCCAGTAATAACCGTTGCGGGTGACCGTCTTGCCCGGTTCGCAGGTGGGGAAAACGGTGTCCGGAATCTTCTGCGCGGGGAGAACTTCGGGCAGGGTGCCAGAGGCGGCGACGCCCTCGAGCGAGAGGGGGCGCCGCATGCGCCAGCGCGTGGTTTCGTACTGCTGGAGCTTCTCGCCACCCGGATGCAGGCCCAGCTTCTCCAGCGTCTTGTCCGAGTCGAAGAGCTCGAAGTTGCCGCTCAGCACTTCGATCGCACCGACCATGACACGGCGGTTCGCGCGGACCACGCCCGGCCAGTCGATGGCATCGAAGTGCGGGCACACGAGCGTCAGGAGATCGGAGAAGTGCAGGTACTCCGGGCGCACGCCCATCATCGACAGCCCGGCCAGGCCGAGCCTGCCATACGGGCCGTAGGGATTGGAGGAGGCGACCGGCATCCCCTTGGCGGTCCATTGCATGAGGCTGCTCACCATCTGGTTGTGGGTGATCTCCACGGGTGAGGCGGCGGCAAACGTGGTCCACAGGAAGTCGAGGCGTTCGATCGCCTTGTCGAGCGTGCCGCAGTCGGGATCGGCGGTATTGGGAGCCAGGCCGTACCAGGTGGCGAGCGCGCACAACGCCCCGGCCGAGGTGCCGCTCAAGGCGACGACGTCGAACTTGTCCCCCCGGTTCGCGGCTGCGTCCCAGACCTGCTTCGTGCGCAGGATCTCGGTCAGTACGCCCCAGGTGAATGCTGCGTGCGTGCCGCCTCCCTGGCAGGCGATCGCGACTTTCTTCACGGTCATGACGGATTCTCCATTGTCTTGCGTGTGACTGACGCCGCAATCGGCGCGGGCGCTACCAGGACTGCTGGCCGAGCCAGTGCAGGATTTCGCTTGCGGCTCGCTCCCAGTGCCGGTCGAGCATGATGGTGTGCCCTGCACGCGGCACCTCGACGAGCTTGGCGTTCCAGCGGATGGCGGAGAAGCAGAGCAGGCTGGGCGGGAAGACCGCATCGCATTCACCGCCGAGGACGAGCGCGGGAATCCGCGGCAGGCGGCGCGGCGCGCGCAGGCCAAGCAGCGTGAGCTCCGTCACGGCACGGCTCGATTCGGGCTGGAAATGGACCTGGAAGCGCACCAGTTCTTCCGGGCTCATGTCGGGCGAGTAGTAGATGTCGCGCATGAGCCGCAGCGTCTTGGCGGTGTAGCGGCCCTGGCTCGCCCGCGAGACCTCGGTGAAGAACGCGGGTTCCGCGAGGGCGAGCTTCATCGCCGCCGCCAGCGTGCCCATGGCGGGCACCGGGGACATCAGCACGGCTGCCCGGACCGGCTCGCGCTCCGCCACCCGCTCCGCGATCGAGGTGCCCATGGAATGCGCAAGGAGGATGGGCGGCTCACCGAGCGCAGCGGCGGTGCGCGCGACGTCTGCGGCGTAATCGTCGAGTCCGAAGCTGTTCAGGTGCTCGCGCCCTTCACTCGCGCCGTGACCGGACAGGTCCAGGGCATGACACTCGAAACCGTGACGGCTGAAGTAGGGGAGGAAGTACACGTCCCAGCAACTCGCGCTGACATAACCGCCATGCACGAAAAGCAGCGGCGGATGGCGCGAGGCACCGGCGGCGCGTCGGTACAGGGTGTGCAGTCTGCGAGGGTTCATGCGACTTTCGATCCTTTCACGTGCCCGCGGACTCCGCCATGTCCTCGGGGCGGCATTCGCCCGACACCCGCAATTGCTCGGCGAGGTCGCGCAGCGCGGTGCGCAGGCCTTCCTCCAGCACCGGATGGTAGAACGGCATCGCGAGCGCCCGCTGCACCGTCAGGCGCTGCTGCACTGCCCAGGCGATGAGGTGCGCCATGTGCTCCATCCCCGGCCCGAACATCTCCGCGCCGATCAGCGTGCACGTTGCGGTTTCGGCGTAGATCCGCGCGAGACCGCGGTTGCGGGCCGCCACCCGCGCCCGTCCCTGATCCTCGAAGGAGACGGTGCCGATCGCGTGTCGTCCCGCGGGCAATTCCGAATGGCGCTTGCCGACCAGCGCCATCTGCGGATCGGTGAAGGCGACGGCGAGCGGTGTGCGGCGCTCGTGGCTCACCACATTCGGCCAGCGGACCGCGTTCTCGCCGGCGATGCGACCTTCGTCGGCCGCCTCGTGCAGCAGCGGCTGATTGCCGTCGACGTCGCCCGCAAGAAAGATCGGCGTATTCGCGCACTGCGCCGTCTGCGGGTTGACCGGCGGCAGACCCTGGTCGTCGAGCGGCAGACCGGTCGCTTCCAGGCCGAGGCCGGCGAGGCGCGGGCGCCTGCCGGCCGCCACCAGCACCTGCGCGAAGCGCTCCCCGTGTTCCGCGCCCTGCGCATCGCGCCAGCGCAGCAGAATGTCCCGTTCGCCGGGCTCGGGCTCCAGCATCTTCACGCCGAGCCGCAAATCGAGGTCGGCGCGGAGCTCGTGCTCGGCAACGCGCCTGACTTCGGGATCGGTGAACCCGGTGACTTCGGCGAACGGGTTGAAGAACGCGACGCGCACGCCGAGGCGCTGCAACGCCTGGCCGAGCTCGAGCGCGATGACGCCGGTGCCGATGACGGCGAGACTCTCGGGCAGCTCCGTGAGCTCGAACACATCGTCGCTCACGAGGATGCGGCTGCGGATGCGGTCGAACGGCGGCGGCACGAAGGGCTCGCTGCCGGCCGCGACGATGACGCTTCGCGCCTCGACGCGAACGCGATCGTCGACTGTGAGCGTGGTCGGCCCGATGAAGCGGGCATGACCCGAAAGCCGCTGCGCCTCGGGGATC
>JAEUMW010000412.1 GCA_016791345.1 Betaproteobacteria bacterium
GCCTCGCGCGTTTCGATCATCGCGAACACGACGACCGTGTCGTTGGCGTGCGCGGGATAGTCGGAGCCGCCGTACAGAAGGCCACGTATCGGTCCGAAGCTGCGGGTGCCGCGCGGCGGATAGTGGGTGGCAGCCACCAGACGCTCCGCGTCCGCCCGGGTGTTGACCATCGGGCAGATCACCGCATAGGCGCCCGCGTCCAGCACTTTCATGAGAATGCCGGGCTCGTTCCATGGCACGCGCGCCATCGGCACCGTGTTCGTCGTCGATATGGCGGTGAACATGTCCACCGCCTTCTGGTAGTCGACCAGCCCGTGCTGCAGATCCACCGTCAGCGAGTCCCAGCCCTGGTGAGCCATGACCTCCGCCGAGAATGTGCTGGGGACGGCAAGCCAGCCGTTGACGACAGCGCCGCCGGCCTTCCAGATGGAACGAATTCGGTTCTCACGCATGTCTGGAACTCCTCCTTTGTGGTTTCATCTCTCGCTACCGTTTGTGATAAGACGTCTGACGACGTATGAGAGAGTTTAAGACTGTCGCGATTCGATTGCAAGAGAGATTTGCTAATTCTTTTTTTGCTTGTGCCTGCCGAGCCATACGCGCGACAAACGGACCGGAATGCGGTCGCGGAACCAAATGCGTCCTATCGGCATCAGACGTATTAAGATATGATCTGGAATGAGAGACCATCTGAGCGAATCATGAACGATCCGAAACAGCTCCCACTCCCCCGCAGGCGCAGCCGCAGTCTGGCCCAGGAGGTCATGGAAGACCTCACGACGCAGATTCGAAGCGGGACCTATGCGCCGGGTGAGCGGCTTCCCACGGAACCCGAACTGATGGCGCAGCAGGGGGTGAGCCGGACCGTCGTGCGCGAGGCAATGTCACGCCTGCAAGCTGCCGGGCTCGTGGAGACGCGCCATGGCGTCGGCACCTTCGTGCTGCCACCTGCGGCGGTGGAAGCGTCCGCACTGGACTTGGCGACCGTGCTCACCATTCGCGACGTTCTGGCGATGCTGGAGGTGCGCATCAGTGTCGAGACGGAGGCCGCCGCCCTGGCAGCGCAGCGGCGCACGGATGCGCAACTTGCAGCGATGCGGCGCGCGGTCGACGCGTTCGATGAGAGCGTGGCTGCCGGGCGCAGCGCCATCGACGAGGACTTCGACTTCCACCTGCAGATCGCGCTGGCGACGCAGAACAAGTACTTCGAGGAGTTCCATCGCCACATCGGCACGAGCACGATACCGCGTGCCCGCGTGGCGGCGGCCGAGCTATCGGCGGAGCCGACCCGCGACTATCTGCACCGGGTAAATCGCGAGCACGACTACATTCTCGCTGCCATCACTCTCCAGGACGCGGAAGGGGCACGCGCCGCCATGCGCATGCATCTCACGCACAGCCGCGAACGTCTGCGGCTGGCGAGCGAAGGCAAAGCCGACGCGCAGAACGAACCCGGTCAGCCGGGGCCCGGCGAGTCGTCGAGAGGCTAGCGCTGCTCACACTGGATTCGCGCGCGGCGATTTGCTACTTTTCCGCGGCGCTCATTGCCTGATCGGATCAACCACGCCATGCCGACGTTCGACATCGTTTCCGAAGTGGACAAGCAGGAAGTTCGCAACGCCGTCGACCAGACCAACAAGGAGGTCTCGACCCGCTTCGACTTCAAGGGCTCCGATGCGCGGGTCGAGCAGAGCGACTACGAGCTCACGGTCTTCGGTGACGACGAGTTTAAGCTCGGCCAGGTGCAGGACATCCTCGCCCAGAAGCTCGCCAAGCGCGGCGTCGACGTGCGCTGCCTGGAACGCGGCAAGGTCGAGAAGATCACCGGCAACAAGGTCAAGCAGGGCGTGAAGATCCGCGTGGGCGTTGAATCCGACCTCGCGAAGAAGGTCGTGCGGCTGCTCAAGGACAGCAAGCTCAAGGTGCAGGCGAGCATCCAGGGCGACGCCGTGCGCGTGTCCGGCGCGAAGAAGGACACGCTGCAGGACGCCATCGCGCTGGTCAGAAAATCCATCACCGACTTCCCGCTGCAGTACCAGAACTTTCGCGACTGAAGCGGCCCGCACCGCGACCGCGGCCCGCGGGGGCGGCGGCTATGTTGTGGTCTGCCGAACGCCCAAGCCGGCAGCGAACGACGGCTGCGGTTGCCATGGTGCGACCCCAATGAGCGGGCAGGCGGCAGGAAGGCGCGAGAGTTTGTCGTGCAGAATCCGCGGCGAATACTGATCCAGATAATAGAGAATCGTCTCCGTTCGGATCTTCACGCTGCCCGTCGGCTTGGTGGCATCGAGATCGCCGAATTTGAAGTACAGCGTTCCGCTCGCCTCCACGATCCGCTGGGTCGGCGTGAAGGTCGGCTGATCGAGTCCGCATTCGTAGCTCGACAGGCGGATCACGCAAGTAACCCAGGGCATGCGCGCCGCGACCTTGGCACTCCACATGATCTCGTTGGTGCTGTTGCTGTACGAGAAAGGCCACACATCGGAGATGTCGAAAGCGCTGCGAATGTCGCCCCGCGCAATCTCCTCCCCGAACAGCCATTGCATGAGATCGTCGTCGATGGGCAGGTAATGCGTCCAGAGGATCGGGATGCCGTGCATCTGCAGATTCGACTCGATGTCGTGGCCGATGCCGGGGTCCATGTGATAGGCGCGCGCGAGCACGAGGATGCACGGCTTCTGCTCGCTCGCGCACCACGCGAGAATCTCGCGGCTCTTCTTCCGCATCTTGTCATTGAAGGCAGCGAGCGCGGCATAGCCAGCGGCCACTGCCGGGTCGACTTCGTCCTCGTCGAGGTCGAGTGCGTCCTTCAGTGCACCGTAGAGCTGGCGCGGGGCCACGTCCGGCTCGGCGAGAGACACGAACGGGGTGACGCGCGCAATGCCGCTTTCCCGGAAGAGATCGCGTTCCTTGACGAAGCCAGCCTTGATGTTCTCCGCCGCGCACAGGTCGCGTGGACAGGCGAGCGTATCGAGCACGTGGCCGCGCAGAAACGACGGCACCGTCGAGTGCATGGGATGGATCACCAGATCGAGGCGGTGCTTCTGACCGAACAGGAGCTCGCCGTAGTGGCCGCTCGCGCACTTGACGGGATAGCAGGCGTCCACCGTGTCACGTGCGTGACCGAACTGCCGGAACTGCTGCTCCGAAGTTTCCGAACTGAACACGATGTTGCGCGGAGCAACGCCAAGATGCGTCAGGAAACCGATCCAGAACTGATGGGTGCTCCAGACGCTGAGGACGCGGGGAATCCCGATCTGCAGGGCGGACCGGTCCCTAGTCGGAGTGGCAGCGGAACGCCTGGCTTTGAACCAGCTGAGCAAGGTTGGGGTACGCATCGCGCGTTCGGTCGATCTCGTCCTTGACCGCTCTGATCTCGTGCACGTCCTCGATCAGGCCCTTGGGGCAGGAGTTGTTGACGATGATCCGCTCCCAGCCCTCGGCGAGCGGCAGTTTGCTCCAGGGCCGACCCTTCGCACCGGGGAGTTCGACGTCGATGAAGGTCCGCTGGCAGTGGTTTTCGCACCAACTGCAGCGGGTGTCGGGCGACGTCGTCGCCCGATAATTGAGGTGCTCGATCACGGCTAGGACTGCCCGGTCTCTTCCATCGCCGCGAGGGCAACCAGTGCCGCGCCGATGGCACCCGCCTCGCCGGGATACGGATGGACGACGATCTCCGCATCCGGGATCTTGCTCTGGATGAAGTTGATCTGCGCCTTGACCACCGCCAGGTTCCGACGGGTGCCCCCCTGCAGGATGAACTTCTTCCCGACCTGCGAAAGATTGCTGAGTCCGCCTGCATAGACCCAGACGTTGAGGGGCAGCACGGCACACAATCCAGCCAGAATCTCGTCGGGCTGCCACCCCTTGCGCTGTTGGTTGATGATGTCGCTCTGCAGGAACACACCGCACCCCATGAGCAGCCTGGGCATCGCTGTCGCGGCGAACGCGTGTTCCGCCATATCGGCGAGCGGGATGTTGAATCGCTCGCCCAGGTTCTGCAGAAACGCCCCGTTGCCCGAGGAGCATTGCGAGTTCAGCCGGAAATCGGAGACGGTGCCGTTGCGAAGAATCATGATCTTGACGTCGGTACCCCCGACATCGCAGATGCAGTCGGCATCGGGAAACCAGTGCAGTCCGGCTGTGGCGTGGGCGACGGTCTCCACCGGCGCGCTGTCCGCCCCGACGATGTCCTTGAGCAGGTCCTTGCCGTAGCCGGTCACGGAGAGCGCGGCGACCGCATTGCCGCCCACCGCTGCCTCGAGCTGCCGGAAGAGTCCCTTGGCGTCTTCGATTGGGTTTCCCTTGCTGAGCGCATAACAGGCGAAGAGCACCTCCCGTTGCGGCGACAGGCAGACTGCCTTGGCGGTGACCGAGCCGAAATCGCAGCCGATGACGACCTTCTCGTCCGCCCGCAATTGCCCTCGCGGAACCTGAATCGACGGCGCATAGCGCGCCCGAAACGCTTCGAGTTCCTCGCGGGATGCGCAGAGTCCCGGTCGGCCGTCCTTGAGCTTCTGCGCATACTGTCCTTCCCCCACCCACCACACGAGTCGTTCCTGCCCGCAGTACACCCCCGCTTCGCGCGGCTCGGTGCGACCGACCTCGACGCACCCGAGCGCAGCGTAATAGAGCGCCTGCTCCGGGACCGTGATCAAGTCCGTCGGCTCGCGTCCCGCGGGCAAGGCAATCTCGCGCTCCCTCCACAGCGTCGTCAGATGGTGCCGCCAGGCCTGCTGCAGGCCGACGAAGAAGAGGTTTGGTCCGCCGAGCAGCAGGACTTCCGGCAGCGGCGTGCTGCCCTTGGTCAGCGTGGCGAGATTCTGGTAGACCACCGCGTCGAACAGCGAAGCGATGATCTCCTCCACCGCCACGCCCGACTTCAGCAGCGTATTGGCATCGGTCTCGGCGAAGATGCCGCACTTGCTGCTGATCTTGTGCAGCGCGCGACCGTCGTAGCCCATCTGCGCGAGCTGCTGCAAGGGAATTTGCAACTTGCGCGCGGTCTTCTCGATGAAGGCACCGGTTCCTCCCGAACACGAGCTCTGCATGAGCACCTGCTTCGTGCGCGTCCCGCCGCTGTCCGCGAAGAAGACCGTCTTCATGTCCTCGCCGCCGATCTCGCTGACGAAGTGGACGGCCGGGTGATAGACCTCGACCGCCGTCGCGACGGCGACCACCTCCTGCACGATGCGCCCGCCGACGAGCGGGGCGATGTAACCGCATCCGGAACCGGTGAAGAAGATCCGGTCACGACCTGGCTGAAAGCCGTGGCTGCCTTCGAGATCGCGCAGGAAGTCGAGGACCTTCTCGGCGGGTCGTCCGCCATGGCGCTGATAGTCCTGCGCCTCGACCGCGCCGGCCTCGCTCGCGACGACGTACTTGCACGTCGTACTGCCGACATCGATAGCACACAGCTTCACGCGTGCCCCTCCGTGGCCGGTACCGATGCCGGCAACTGCGGCGACGGCAAGCCGAGGGACCGCGCGACATAGAGGACGTAGTTGGCGGCGGTGCCCACCGCACCGAGGTCCGGGATCGGGGTGCCAACCCGCCGAATTTCGGGGTGGGCCGCTTCGTATTCCCTGACGCGAGCGAGGGTGAGCCCGGTGCGCGAGAGCATCCCGTCGAACTCGCGGGTCGCGCTCTTCTTGGCCTCGGTAAGAATCATCTGACAGCGCGAGAGAGCATGCACCTCCGCGTCGCCTTTGACTTCGATCGGTGCATAGAGCAGCGCTGGATGCTTGCCCAGAACATTCGCCATCGCGCCGACCGACATGGCATTCGGAACGCACGCGTATGGCGACAGCTCGCAGATCATGTGCGCGAGGTTTCGGAGGTAAGCATGCAGGGCCTTGCCCACGAGCATGTGACCCTCGCCTCCCTCGAGACGGTAGGAGTAGAAAGGTGCGGCGAGCAGGGCGAACTCACTCTGTCGCGGTAGATGGCGCGGCAGGTTGCCCATGCTGCGTCGCAGACTCTCGTACTCGTGGTGCAGCAGCCAGCTTATCGCGTACCCCGCTGCGATCCGCAACTGGGAACCCACCACCACGTCCCGGCGTTGCTTGATCTTCTGGATGGCGCAGTGGATCAGATAGTCAGGATAGATGACAACCTGCGAGGGGACGACCTCGGCGCCCTCCTGCTCCAGCCACCGCTTGATGCGATAGTTCCCGGCACCCTCATGGTGGTGCAGCCACATCTCGCCCGTGATTTTGACCTTGGGCTTGACGCGGAGCCGATCGACCTCGATTACGCACCACTTGACGTATACATCGCGCAGTACCCGCTGGAAGTACCTCGTCGTCAGGTACCAGGCCAGCGTGGTCCACTCCTTTCGCTGGCGGGGTCGGCGGCGAAATGCCTCGTAGAGCAGCTCGACGGATTCCTGCAGTACCCGGTCGGTCTCGCCGGGCGTGACCTTATAGGGTCGGGTTGCGTACTCGAGGTCGTCGAGCAGGTCGCAGCAGTAGCCGACCCACATGAAGCCCAGGCCAAACGCGAACGTGGTACTCAGTCCTTCCTCCTGGTCACCCCTCGTCGCCAGGTGATACTGGTCGATCATGAGGACCCGGAAGTCGGGGAGCCCGATGCTTTCGAGCGCGAGCGCGTAGGACTCGCGATACTGACCGAAGCGACACGGCCCACAGCCGCCGACCGTGAGAAATGCATAGCCGTTGACAACGGCGTCGCGCCCCTCCTCCGCCACCCGGGTGCGCAGGAAGTTGATGAGACCGCCGGTGATGAAGAGCGTCGGGCAGCAGGCGCCCGTATCGATCAGCTCCTTGCCGGTTTCGAGATCGGCGAGCGAGGTCTCGGGCAGCGCCTGGGCACGGAAGCCCAGGTTCTCCAGCATGCCCTGGAACAGTCGGTCGTACTTGGCGGTGCCCCACGAATACAGGAGGGTAACGCGCGCCCGATCCGCGCCCGTGAAGGGCCGCGGGTGATACGCCTTGTAGTGCTGAATGGCTCGGCAGGGCGCACATGGACACTCATTCTTCGCCCTTTTTCTGTCCAGCGCCGCATGAGCAGCGCCGCGCTCACGACATGCTACACCTTGGCATGGCCCACGTGCGAGCGCCGCCCCAGCAGGCGTGCCGGCCGCAGCCTCTGTAAGAAGGGATATTCGGGACTGAGGGGTGGGCCGTGCGCCGCTATCCCGACGCCAAGGCGCTCGTCCACCGGTCATAGAGGCGGTCGGCGACCCGATGCAGCGCCGCCACGCGCCCCGTCAGGTGCTCCTCGATCTCGCGCGGTGACTGCACGCCCGGGCTGTCGCGGCTTTCCGTGATCTCCTTCGCCCCGCCCCGGCACCAGGTGCGGATGAGGTCCTCGGTCATCTCGACATGGCATTGCAATCCGAGGTGCGGCCCTAGCGCGAACGCTTGGTTGTCGCACCACGGGCTGGACAGGAT
>JAEUMW010000413.1 GCA_016791345.1 Betaproteobacteria bacterium
AGACCATTCGGATGGAGGCAAACAACATGAACCGCATACCTGGGCGCAACTTCCTTTTCGTTCCCGGACCGACCAACATCCCGGACCGCGTCCAGCGCGCCATGATGGTGGCCATGGAAGACCACCGCTCCTCCCGCTTTCCCGATCTCACCAAGAGCCTGTTCGAGGACCTGAAGAAGGTCTTCAAGACCGAGACCGGGCAGGTCTTCATCTTCCCGTCATCCGGGACCGGCGCCTGGGAGGCAGCGATCACCAACACGCTCTCGCCGGGCGACAAGGTGCTGACCTTCCGCTTCGGCCAGTTCAGCCATCTGTGGGCGGACATGATGGAGCGCCTGGGGCTCGAGCCGGACATCGTCGATGTCGAATGGGGCGAGGGCGTGCCGCCCGAGGTGGTCGAATCCAAGCTGCGCGCGGACAAGGAGAACAAGATCAAGGCGGTCATCGTCTGCCACAACGAAACCGCCACCGGTGTCACGAGCGACGTCGAAGCCGTGCGCCAGGCGATGGACGCGGCGAAGCACCCTGCGCTGCTCTTCGTCGACACCGTGAGTTCGCTCGCCAGCATCGATTTCCGCATGGACGAGTGGCAGGCGGACTGCGTCGTCAGCGGCTCGCAAAAGGGGCTGATGCTGCCCGCCGGGCTCGGCATTCTCGCCGTCAGCCAGAAGGCGCTCGCCGCGCGCAACGATGCGAAGATGAAGCGCTGCTACTTCGATCTCGATGACATGATCAAGAGCAACCCGGCCGGCTATTTCCCGTACACGCCGGCGTTGCCGCTGCTCTACGGCCTGCGCGAGTCCCTCGACATCATCTTCGAGGAAGGGCTCGAAGACATCTTCGCGCGCCACAACCGGCTTGCCCAGGGCGTGCGCGAGGCCGTCTTCAACGGCTGGGGGCTGAGTCTCTGCGCGAAGGAACCGAAGTGGTGGTCCGACACGGTGAGCGCGATCGTCGTTCCCGAAGGCATCAACGGCGCGCACGTGATCGACGTCGCGTTCCGCCGCTACAACCTGGCGCTGGGCGCGGGCCTGTCGAAGGTGGCGGGCAAGGTGTTCCGCATCGGTCACCTGGGGGATCTCAACGAGCTCATGCTGCTCGGCGCGCTCGGCGGCGCGGAGATGGCGATGCGCGATGTCGGCATCGACATCGAGCCGGGCAGCGGGGTGGCCGCCGCACAGGAATACTGGCGCCGCACCGACCCGGTGCCGAAGAAGCGCGTGAGCCGCCAGGAAGTGGTCTACGCTTCGCACTCGGTCGGTTCACTCGAAGGACAATAAGCGAGAGACGACTTGCGCCGCCGGGCAAGCCAGCCCGGCGGCGTCGCTTCGCCCGGAACTCCGGCAGCTTCATTCACGACTGGACGCGCACATGAAGAAACTTCTCCTGCAGCTCGACCCCGATCCGATTCCCGCCACCTTCGACACCGTGGTCGCCTATGACGGCGGCGCGGATCACGTGGTGCCCTACGCCAACATCGACCCCGACAACGTGCACTGGATCACCGACGGCGCGATCTTCACGCGCGCGCCGAAGGAGAAGCGCTTCACCGCGATCTTCGTCGGCGGCAGCAACATGGCGAAAGGCGAAGCATTGTTCAAGGCGGTGAAGAAGAAGTTCTTCGCCGACTTTCGCGTGTCGGTGATGCTCGACTCCAACGGCTCGAATACGACCGCTGCGGCGGGCGTCGCGGTGATGGCGAAGAACCGCAGCCTCGCCGGCAAGAAGGCCGTGGTGCTCGCCGGTACCGGCCCGGTCGGCATGCGCGCTGCCGTGATGCTCGCGCGCGAAGGCGCGACCGTATCGCTCACCTCGCGCAAGATGGAGCGCGCTCAAGCCTCGTGCGACCAGATTCAGCAGCGCTTCGGCGTCGCGGTGACGCCGGTTCAGGCGGTCAGCAACGAAGAGCGTGCAGCGGCTCTGCAGGGCGCACACGTGTGCTTTGCCACCGGGGCGGCGGGCGTGCAACTGCTGGAGAAGGGGCATTGGCAGGAGCACGCAGCGCTGGAACTCATCGCCGATGCGAATGCCACGCCGCCGCTCGGTGTGGACGGCGTCGAAATGTTCGACAAGTCGAAGGAGCGCAGCGGCAAGGTGGTGTGGGGGGCGATCGGTTTCGGCGCGCTGAAACTCGCCGTGCATCGCGCGTGCATCGGCAAGCTGTTCGAAGCCAACGACCGTGTCTTCGACGCGGAAGAGATCTATGCCGTCGCCAAGGAAATGGCGTGAGGTGACACCATGAGCCAGAGTCTGGAATCCTTTCTCGATGCACTCGCGAGCAACGCTCCTGCGCCGGGTGGCGGCGCGGCAGCGGCGTTGATGGGCGCCACCGGCGCCGCGCTGGTCTCGATGGTGTGCAACCTGACCCTCGGCAAGCCGAAGTACGCTGCGGTGGAAACCGACATGAGCGCACTGCGCGAGCAATCCGAAGCACTGCGCGCGCGCCTGACCGCGATGATGGAAGACGATCAGGCGGTGTTTCGGACGCTCATGTCCGCGTACGGTCTGCCGAAGCAGACCGACGAGGAGAAGGCCGCGCGAAAGCAGGCGATTCAGGATGCGCTCAAGCGCGCGACCGAAGTCCCGCTCGCCTGCGCTCGCGCCTGCGTCGAAGCCATCGCGCTCTCACGCGAAGCCGCGGAGAAGGGAAATCTGCAGGTGGTAAGCGATGCCGGAGTCGCCGTCGCCGCGGCCGAGGCGGGTTTGAAGAGCGCCGCGCTCAACGTCTGGATCAACGTGCCGAGCATCGAGGACAAGGCCTTCGCCGACGGTGCAAGCAGGGCGATCGCTGCGCTGATCGACGCCGGCGGCGAGGACAGCGCCGCCGTCTATGCGCTCGTCAAGTCGAAGCTGTAGGTCTCTGCTGGCGGTCGCCCGCGAACCGTGACCGACTGACACGCCGCCAGCCCGAAACTGGTCTATCAGCCGCTGCAACGGCTTTGCGCAGGCGAGCTGGAATTACGTCGCAGGACAGGATGGGGCAGGATGGTCGGCGACCGATACATCCGGTACGCTGTGCAGATGGATGCCGCGCACATTTACGGCCGCCTTCGCGAGTATTTCGAGGCTCACTCTCGTGGCGTGATCTGCGTCTACCTGTTCGGCAGCGTCGCTCGCGGGACGGCGCGCCCCAGCAGCGACGTGGATGTCGGCGTCCTGCTGGAGTGCGATCCGCCGCCGACCCTCGCCGGCTCGGCGGTGGCACTGGCCGGCGAGCTGGAAGGAGTCCTCGGGCGCCGGGTCGACGTGGTATTCCTGAATTGTGCACCGGTCGATCTGGTGCACCGCGTGTTGCGGGACGGCGTGTTGATATTCGACCCGCGGCCAAGCGAGCGCATCCGGTTCGAGGTCCGCGCCCGCAACACCTATTTCGATCTCAAGCCCATCCTCGACCGCTATCGCAGGGCGGCGCAAGCGCATGGTTGACCGCGACGTCGTCCTGAAGCGGATCGCCTTCATCGAGACGTGTGTCCGCGAGCTACGGACGCTTGCGCGGCTCGACCTCCTGAGGCGTGACGTGCGCGAGGAGCGGTTCATCGTGCACACCCTGCAGCTCGCCGTGCAGGCAGCGCTCGATGCGGCCTCCCATATCGTTTCGGATGACCGGCTGGGCGAGCCGGAAACGAATCGTCAGCTCTTCGATCTTCTGCACAAGGCAGGGTGGATTCCTGCGTCGCTCACCGCGGCGCTGCGCGACATGGCCGGTTTCCGCAATGTGGTGGTGCACGGTTACGAAACGGTGGATCTGCGAATTGTCGAGGACATCGTGACGAACCGTCTCGACGATCTGCTCGCGTTCGTGGCGGCGGTCAGAGCGAGACTGGGCTCGTAGACGTGGCGCCGTCCGCGTACATCCAGCCAGAACGTGAGGTTGCCCAAAGGCTGCTTCACTGCCCACTGCCCTCACACGTCGCTCCCGCAGCGCCGCCGTTCAAATCCCCAGCAATCAACCGAAACTGTTCCAAGGCCGCCTCCAGATCCTCGACGATCTCTTGGGCGATCACCTCCGGCGGCGGCAGGTTGTCGCTGTCGGCCAAGCTCTCGTCCTTGAGCCAGAAGATGTCGAGACTCGCCTTGTCGCGCGCCACCAGCTCGTCGTATTCGTACACGCGCCAGCGGCCCTGGGGTGTCGTTCCGGCCTCCGAGCCGGAATCCAGATCAGGACACCACGTCGCCTTGCGCTGGTGTCGGTTGGCCGGGTTGTAGAGCGCCACAAACTCGTCCAGGTCTGAGCGCTTGAGCGGGTTGGTCTTCAGCGTGAAGTGCTTGTTGGTGCGCAGGTCGTAGATCCAGAGCGGGGTGGTCGACGCAGAGGCGTCATGCGGAGACGTGCGCCCGTGCTGTCGCATACAGGAA
>JAEUMW010000414.1 GCA_016791345.1 Betaproteobacteria bacterium
TACAATTGCTGCAACGCCACAACAATCGGTCCGGGGCGCTCGCCCCAGAGCCGCAGGCGAGGGAGATTCCGTGTGACCAACGATCAGGGTCAGCATCAGGGCGACCTGCGTACACTCATCCTCGGCACCATCGGTATCGTGTTCGGCGATATCGGAACGAGCCCGCTCTACGCGCTGAAGGAAACGATGGCGGGACACCATCCGATCGCCGTCGCGGAAGCGAGCGTGCTCGGCGTGCTCTCGCTCATCTTCTGGGCGGTGATGCTGCTGGTGTCGGCAAAGTACGTCGCGCTCATCATGCGCGCGGACAACCGGGGGGAGGGCGGCAGCCTCGCGCTGCTCGCGCTCGTCACCGGGCTCACCAAGCGGTCACGCTGGCGGCCGGTGGTAACGGCGCTCGGCATCTTCGCCGCCGCGCTCTTCTACGGCGACAGCATGATCACCCCCGCGATCTCGGTGCTGAGTGCGGTCGAAGGCCTGGAAGTGGTGACCCCGGCGCTCAAGGCCTATGTGCTGCCGATCACCTGTGCGGTGCTGGTCGTGCTGTTCTGGATACAGAGTCGCGGCACCGGCACCATCGGACTGCTGTTCGGGCCGATCATGTGCGTATGGTTCGCCTGCCTCGGCGTGCTGGGCGCACTCAGCATCCTGGAGACGCCAGCGGTACTTGCCGCCCTGAACCCCGTGCATGCCGTTGATTTCATCGCCGCCAACCCGGCCCAGAGCTTCCTCGCGCTCGGCACGGTCGTGCTCGCGGTCACGGGCGGTGAGGCGCTGTACACCGATATGGGCCACTTCGGGCGTTTTCCGATTCGGCTCACTTGGTTCGGCCTCGTGCTGCCGGCGCTGATCCTCAACTATTACGGCCAGGGTGCGCTGCTCCTGCGCGAGCACGCCGCCATCCAGAATCCGTTCTTCCTGCTTGCACCTTCGTGGGCAATCCTGCCGCTCGTGATCCTGGCAACCCTGGCCACGGTGATCGCCTCGCAGGCCGTTATTTCCGGGTCGTTCTCGGTCGCTCGTCAATCGGTCCAGCTGGGCTACCTGCCGCGCATGGCGATCGTCCAGACCTCGCACAGGGAGCGCGGGCAGATCTACGTGCCGTTCACCAACCTGACGCTGTTTCTCGCCGTGATGGCGCTCGTGGTGTTTTTCCAGTCTTCGAGTAATCTGGCTGCGGCCTACGGCATCGCGGTCACCGGCACGATGATGATCGACACGATCCTGGTCACGTTCGTGATGATCCTCATGTGGCGCTGGAGCCGATGGCTCGTGCTGCCGTTGATGGCAGCATTTTTCCTGCTGGACTTTGCATTCTTCAGCGCGAACATCATCAAGTTCACGCAGGGTGGCTGGTTCCCCGTTTTCGTCGGCGTCCTTTCGTTCACGGTGCTGACCACCTGGAAGCGCGGGCGCGCCCTGCTGTTCCGCCAGATGTCGAAGCTCGATGTCTCCGAGAAGGTGTTTCTCGCCGAGGTGGACGAGAGTGTGCCGCGGGTAGCGCGCACCGCCGTGTTCCTGACGGCTCGCGCCGATCTCATCCCCTCTGCATTGCTCCACAACCTGAAGCACAACCTCGTGCTGCACGAGCGCACCGTGATCGCCACGGTGATCACGGAGGAGATTCCCTACGTGCCGGAAGACCGGCGGGTCGAGCTGATCCCGCTCGGGAAGGGCTTCTACCGGCTGCTCATCCGTTACGGCTTCATGGAGGCGCCGGACGTGCCCGCCGCGCTCGAATTGTGTCGCAGCAGCGAGTTTCCCGTCGACTTGAGGCAGGTGTCGTTCTTCGTCAGCCGCGAGACTATCCTGCCGAGCCTGCAGCCGGGAATCGCGATCTGGCGCGAGAAGCTCTTCGCGCTCATGTCGCGCAACGCGCAGAACGCCACCGACTTCTTCCGGATCCCGACGGAGAACGTCGTCGAGCTGGGCACGCAGGTTGAGATCTGACGCGGCCGGTGGCGACCGGCTGCGGATTGCGTTCTAATCGCCGTTTGCCGTCCGTGGGGCGCGTTCCGCGTCGAAAGCGATGATTGCCATGTTCACCCGTTCTCTCGCGTCCATTGGTCGCCGCTGGCACCACCGGCTGGCGGTGGCGCTCTGCATGCTGTCCGCGCTGATCCCGGCTGCAACGCTCGCGCAGGCGGACCCGGCCAAGCGCATCCGCGACGAGCTCGCGCTGGTCCAGCAGGAGCAGCAGGCCGTGTTTCAGCAGTTCCAGATGGTGCGCGAGCTGCGCAACGAGCTCATGGCGCCGCCGGTCCAGCAGCCGGCCGTGAGCGGGTATGGCGGCATGGGAGGGTCGGCGCCCAGCTACGACGACCAAGTCGCGGCGCAGAAGGATCGCGAGCAGCGGCTTGCGGATTACAGCCGGCAAATGGAGCAGCTCTACGGGCGCTATCAGGAGCTCGACGTGCGGCGGCAGGCATTGGTGGAAGAGCTCGCGCACGCTGGGGCGGCGGGCCGCTGACGGGGGTCGCCTGCGCCGCGCAGGGGAAACGGCCTGGGCGGAACCGCTGCCGTCTTAACGGAAATCCGGGTTCCCACGTTTCTCAAGGCTGGGGCTCCCGAGGAACACCTCTTGCGCGCTGCTGTCAATGTCGTAACTTACCGACTGGCCAGTAAGTTGTTACCGCTTCCTTTCCTGTCGACGGCTCGGGATCGCATTCGCGAGACCGGAACACGGCTGCTCAATCCGGTTCGTGTCGCGATTTTGCTTGCCGCGCTCGCGGGCTGCGCGAACTCGGGCCCGGTTCCCTATCAGGGTTACGCCGAGGGTGAGTTCGTCCGC
>JAEUMW010000415.1 GCA_016791345.1 Betaproteobacteria bacterium
GCGCTCGAGCAACGTCCCGATTTGCTGGCACGCGTGGCGGTGATTCGGGCGCGCGAAGCGGAAATTCGCAAGGCGCAGTCGGAGTTCTACCCGCGCATCGCGGTCGCTGCCGATGTCGCGCAGAACATCGGGCGCATCCGGACCAACGACATTCCCAGCTGGGCGAGCGTGAACGACCCGACCTACGGCGCCGCGATCTCGATCGAGCTGCCCCTCTACGACGGCGGGCTGCGCGACAGCCGGCTTGGCATCGCAAAGGCGCAGCGGCGCATCGCCGAGGAGGAGTTCGAACTCGCGCGTGACAAGACGGTGCGCCAAGTCGTCAAGGCGTATGACGATTTCAAGGTCGCCCTGCGCAAGCGCGAGGCGGCGCTGGCCCTCCTTGCCGCGGCAGAGAAGTCCTACGACGCGGCGATGGACTCCTACCGGAGTGGGGTCGCGACCTTTCTCGACGTCACGAATGCGCAGACTGCGCTGGTCAAGGCGCGCACCACCGACACCGATTCGCAGAGCGCCGTCTTCGCGACGGCGGCAACACTGGCCTTCAGCACCGGTGACTTGGCGCCGCCGGTGGCTGCTGCCGAAAGCGCGTCCTACACACCGATCTATGATCGACGCGACGTTGGTCAGCAGTGATTCGAGGTCGTTTGCCGGACCCGGATGCCCCGCGTGCGCAGAGGCGCCGCTCTCGTTTCGAGTCAGCGGGCGTGGCGAGTCGATCTCATGCCGTACCGCGAGGAGCGATGGATGGAACCTGCTTACTTTTCAGCCTTTGCAGCGCTGGCCGGATCGATGATAGGGGGGCTCACGACGTTGTCGGCGTCGTGGCTTACCCAGCATGTGCAGTTCAGATCGCAACGGCTCGTACAAGACCTGAACCGGCGGGAGGAGTTGTACCGGAACTTCATCGAAGAAGCATCGCGCTGGTATGCGGACGCCTTCGAACACGACCAGCCGGAAATCTCGAATCTGGTCAACCTCTACGCCCTGGTGCGCCGTATGCGCGTCATCTCATCGCCCGCAATCATCGAAAGTGCCGACAGGGTGGTGCGTGTGATCCTCGAAACCCATGTCGCGCCGAATAGGACGTTTCGCGACGTGGAGGAGATCCTCGACAATGATGCGATGAATCCCCTGCGCGAATTCAGCAGTGCGTGCCGCGAAGAACTGCGAAGATTGGGGTTATCGAGATGAAGGATGGTGGCACATCCGCGCGGGCAGGCCGCATCCTTGGCACTTGTGACACTTTCGAAAAGGAGCCGCGACAATGACCACACCCGTTGTTCTGATCACTGGTGCGCTTGCCGGGATCGGCCGCGCCACCGCGCTGGCTTTCGCCCGTGAAGGCGCCCACGTCGTCGCCTCCGGGCGCCGCGACGAAGCCGGTCGGGCTCTCGTCGACGAGTTGCGCAGTCTCGGCGCGCAGGCCGAGTTCGTGCGCGCCGACGTGCGCTTCGAAGCCGAGGTACGCGCCCTGGTGGACCTGACGGTCGAGCGCTTCGGCAGGCTCGACGTGGCCGTCAACAACGCCGGTACGGAAGGCCAGGGTGCACCCATCACGGAGCAGACCACCGACAACTATGCGGCGATCTTCGATGCCAATGTGCTGGGCGTCCTGCTCTCGCTCAAGCATGAGATGCGCGTGATGCTCCGCCAGGGTTCCGGCTCGATCATCAACCTGTCTTCGGTCGCGGGGCAGGTGGGCTTTCCCGGCGCGTCGATCTACGTGGCGAGCAAGCACGCGGTCGAAGGTCTGACCAAGAGCGCTGCGCTCGAAGGGGCGGCTGCCGGTGTGCGTGTCAACGCCGTTGCGCCAGGCCCCATAGCCACGGAGATGTTCGAACGTTTCACCGGCCGCGACGAAGCGACTCAGGCCGGACTCATTTCGGGGGTTCCGGCCAAGCGCGTGGGGACGCCCGAGGAAATCGCGCAGACCATCGTCTTTCTCGCGAGCGACAAGGCGCGCTTCCTCACCGGCCAGAGCGTCACGGTCGACGGGGGCTATACGGCGCAGTAATCAGTGACCTTCGGCAACTCGCAATCAACGCCCGCCCGCCGCGGCATCACTGCGATGTGGTCGCGGCTTGCGACGGGGGCTGGTCGGACGGCAGTGTCGGCGCGAACCATCCGCTGCCCGCGACCGGTTGCGGTGCCAGCTTGTCCGCTTCGTTTACCCAGCCGCCGCCCGTGGCGCGGTAGATGTCCACGGTCGAACTGAGCAGCGTCGCCCGCGTCACCGCGAGATTGAGCTCCTGCGGGAAAAGCTCCTCCTGCGCTTGCAGCACCGTGGAGTAGGGCGCGTAGCCACCGTCCCACAGCAGCTTGGCGAGCTCTTCGTATTCCTTGAGCGCGGTGACCAGGCGCTCCTGGGCGGCGAGCTGGTCGCCGCGCTCCTGGCGCGACACGAGCGCGTTGTCCACGTCGGCGAACGCGTTCTGGATCGTCTGCTGATACTTGAGCAGGGCGGCCTTCTGCACGGCTTCGGTCTGCGCCACCTGACCCGAGATGGCGCCGGCGGTGAAGATCGGTCCGACGACCGATCCGGCGAAATTCCACGCACGCGACGAACCTTGGAAGAGGTCGCCCAAGTCGGTGCTCGCATAACCGAAGTTGCCCGTGAGGGAGATGGTGGGGAAATACAGCGCCTTCGCCGCACCGATCTGCGCATTCGCAGCGATGAGCTGCTGCTCGGCCTGCAGGATATCCGGTCGCTGTTCCAGCAGATCGGAGGGCAGGCCCGCCGGCACCGTGACGAGCGTGAGCTCGTAGATGTTCTTGCCGCGCGGGATTTGCCCCGGATTGCGCGCGAGCAATATCGACAGCGCGTTTTCCGTGATCGCGATCTGCCGTCGGATGTTCGGGATCTCGGTGGCCGCCGACTCGTAGCGCGACTGCGCCTGCGCGACGTTCATCTGCGATACCTGGCCGAATTCGAACTTGTCCTTGATGAGGGTGAGCGATTCGTCGTAGGACTTGAGCGTGCGCTGTGCGATCACCAACTGCTCGTCGAGCGCGCGCAACTCGATGTAGGTCGTCGCGATCTGCGACACCAGGGTCAGAACGACGCCGCGGCGCGCCTCGTTGCTGGCGAGCAGGTTGGCCTGTGCCGCTTCCGTCTGCCGACGGATGCGGCCCCATAAGTCGATCTCCCAGCTCACCCCCGCGCCGACGGTGAACACGTTCGTGGGATTGCTCACGCCGCGCGGCAGCGCGACGGTGGAGCTGTTCGAGAACCCATAGCGCCCGGCGCTCGCATCGTAGTTGAATTGCGGGAAGAGTGGCGCGCGCGTCTGCGTGAGCAGACCCGCCGCCTGCTCCACGTTGGCCGCTGCGATCTGCACATTGCGGTTGTTCGCGAGCGCCTCGGCGATGAGTTCGTCCAGCACGGGATCGCCGAACTGCTTCCACCATTCGGTATTGGCCGTGTCCGCGACCTCCTTCGGCTCGTAGAGAAACTTCGCCGGCGTATCGACCTTTGGCTTCACGTAATCCGGTCCGACGAGACAACCCGAGAGCAGTCCGCACAGCAACGCGGCGACCAGGGCTCGGCGCATGTCAGTCCTCCTTGCGGGGCGCATGCGGTGCCGCGGCGGGGGCGGTGCCCCCGGCGGTCGGTGCCGGTGGCTCCGTCTTCTTGCCGCCGAAGAGCTTGTGACTCGCGGTTTCCAGCAGCCAGAAGAACATCGGGATGAAGAAAATCGCGATGACCGTCGCTGCCAGCGTGCCGCCGATGACGCCGGTGCCGATCGAATGGCGGCTGTTCGACGAGGCGCCGGTTGCGATGGCGAGCGGGACCGTCCCCAGGATGAAGGCAAACGAGGTCATGATGATGGGCCGCAGCCGCAACCGGGCGGCTTCCGCCGCGGCGTCGAAGAACGACTTGCCTTCCTTGCGGTTCAATTCCACCGCGAACTCGACGATCAGGATCGCGTTTTTCGCAGCGAGACCGACCAGAGTGAGCAGGCCGATCTGGAAGTAGATGTCGTTCGGAATGCCGCGCAGCGCGATGGCGACGAGTGCGCCCAACACCGCGAACGGCACCGCCATCATGACGCCCACCGGCAGCGACCAGCTTTCGTACTGCGCGGCGAGAATAAGGAACACGAAGATCAGGCCGAAGACGAAAGCGATCGCAGACGTCGAACCGGAGGTCACCTCCTCGCGCGCCTCTCCGGCCCATTCAAAGCCGTAGCCCGGGGGGAGGATCTCTTCGGTGATCTCGCGTATCGTGGCTAACGCCTGACCCGAGCTTACACCCGGAGCGGGCGCCCCGTTGATTGCGATGGCCGGATAGTTGTTGAAGCGCGTCACGAGATCGGGGCCGACGACGTAACGCGTGGTGACCAGCGCCGAGAGCGGGATCATCTCGCCGTCGCGGTTGCGCACGTAGAACTGACCGATGTCTTCCGGGGTCATGCGGTACTTCGGCTGCGCCTGCAGAATCACCTGATACAGGCGCGAGTCCTTTGGAAACTGGCTCACGTACAGCGAGCCGAACATGGTTTGCAGCGTGTTGTAGGCCTCCTGCACCGGAACGCCGAGCACCTCGGCCTTGTCGCGATCGACGTCAGCAAGGAGCTGCTGGCCGGTCGCGCGAATGGTCGTGTTCACCCCGGCGAGCTCGGGCCGCGTGCGTGCCTTCGCGATGATCCGATCGACCAAATCCGAGAGCTGCTCGAAGTTGCCCGCCCCTTTCTGCTCGATCCAGATCTGGAAACCGGCGACGATGCCCAAGCCAGGGATCGCCGGCGGATTGACCGGCACGATCAGGCCGTCCTGGACGTTGTAGAACGCTCGCTTCGCCTCCTCGATCAACGCGAAAGCCGAAAGCGAGGGCGACTTGCGCTCTTCGTAATCCTTCAATGAGACGAACAACAGACCGAAATTGGTCTTGTTCTGGGAATCGATCAGGCTGTAGCCGTCCACCTGCGTGACGTTGGCGACCGCAGGCTGCTTGGCCATGAAATCACCGGCTTGCCGTCCCGCGAAGTTCGTCCGGTCGAGACTGGCGGCGTCAGGCAGGAAGTAGGGTACGAAGATGTAACCCTGATCCTCCTGCGGCACGAACGCGGTCGGCAGCAGCTTGAACAGCCACACCGACCCCGCCACGACCAGCGCAAACGCGGCGAGGCCAACTATCCAGCTTCGTGTGATCCACTTCACGCCGGCAACATATCCGTTGGTGATGCGCTCCAGCGTCACGTCGAACCACTTGAAGAAGCCTTTCTTCTCGCCGTGCTTCGCCTTGATGAGAATCGCGGCCAGCGCCGGCGAAAGCGTGAGCGCGACGATGCCCGAAAACACGACCGAGACTGCAATGGTGATCGCGAACTGCTTGTATAGCGCGCCGGTGATGCCGCCGAGGAATGCAACCGGGATGAACACGGCATTGAGCACCAGCACCACGGCGATCACGGGCCCGCTGACCTCGTCCATGGCGCGCTTGGCGGCTTCCTTGGGCGAGAGTCCGAACTGCACCATGTTGCGCTCGGTGTTTTCGACCACCACGATCGCATCGTCCACCACGAGTCCGATGGCGAGGATCATGCCGAACAGCGTCAGCATGTTGATCGAGAAACCGAAGGCGAGCATGCCGATCATGGCGCCGAGGATCGACACCGGCACGGCGAGGGTCGGGATGATGGTGAGCCGCAGGCTGTGCAGGAAGATGAACACCACCAGGACCACCAGCACCACCGCCTCGTAGAAAGTCTTGATGACCTCGTCGATCGATGCCTGCACGAACTTGGTCGTGTCGAGCGCCACTTGATATTCCAGGCCGTCGGGGAAGCTCTTGGACAGTTCCGCCAGCGTTGCCCGCACGTCTTTCGACACCTGAATCGCGTTGGCCCCGGGTTGCTGGTACACGGCGATCAGGGTCGCCGGCTTACCCTGGTAGCTCGTGCGCAGTGCATAGCTTTGCGCGCCCAGCGTCGTGTATCCGATATCTTTCACGCGAACGATCGCCGCCTGTTCGTTCTCGGCGCGTACGATCATGTTGTCGAACTGCGACGGCTCGGTGATCATCGGGGTGGTGACGGGAAAAGTCTGCTTCACCGGGTAGGGGGTCGGCTGGTCGCCGATGCGGCCCACCGCGAACTGCTGGTTCTGCTGCTTCACCACGTTCGCAATGTCGCTGGTGGTGATGCCGAGCTGCGCCATCCGGTCCGGCCTCAGCCACACACGCATCGCGTACTCGGGGACGCCGAAGATCGAAGCCTGGTTTGCGCCGTTGATGCGGTTGATGGTCGAAAGGATCTGGACGTTGGTGTAGTTGGAGATGAAGTCCGCGTCGTAGCGCCCGTCGGGTGAAAAAAACGCCAGCACCATGAGGAAAGTGTTGCTCTTCTGCTGCACCGTGACGCCTTGCGCCTGCACCGACTGCGGCAGCTGCGGCATTGCCTGGCTCAGCCGGTTCTGCACGTCGACCTGCGCCAGCATCGGGTCTGTGTCGATGGTGAAATAGACAGTGAGGGTGTAATTGCCGGTCGACGAGCTCGTCGACTGCATGTAGATCATGTTGTTGGCGCCGTTCACCTGCTGCTCGATCGGCGCCCCCACGTTTTGCGCGACGAGGGTACCGTTCGCACCCGGGTAGGTTGCGGTGACCTGAATCTGGATCGGCGTGATCTGCGGAAACTGGGCGATCGGCAGGCTGACCATTGCCACCAGGCCCCCGATTGAGATCACGATGGCGACGACCGCCGAGAAGATCGGGCGATCGATGAAGAAATGGGAGAACATCGGTCTCGACCCCTCGGCTATTTCTTCGTCTGGGCCGTGGCCACGGCGGGTGCGCTGCTCAACTCCACGCGCCGCGCCTCCCTGTCGTCCGGTCCACCGGTCACGTCTACCGGGGGCTTCATGCTGACCTGCGTGTCCTTCACGCCTTGATCGAAGAGCGTGTTGCGGACGGCCTTCGCCCGCTCCTTCGCCAGCACGACGTTCTTCGCATGCTGGCCGGTTTTGTCCGCATACCCGGTGATCACGATCACCGCGTCGGGATGCGCGCCGAGATAGGCCGCGACGTTGGCGAGGGTGGCCTTCGCGTCCGCATCGAGACTTGAAGTGCCCTTCGCGAAATAGATCTTCGCCGGCAGCGGTGTCGCGGGCTGTGCTGCGCTCGATACTGCGGCTGTTCCGCCTGCGCCCGGTGTCGGCGCGACTCCACCCCCTGCTCCTGCCGTTGCGGGCGCTCCGGCGGTGCTGATCTCGGCCTCGGTCTTGGTCGCGACGATCTTCACCGGTGCTCCCGGCGAGAGGTGCACCATGCCATCGATGACCACGGTCTCGCCCGGCGACAAACCGATCGTGATGAACCAGTTGTTGCCGTGCCAGGGCCCAACTTGGACCGGGCGGATCTCCGCCTTGTTCTCCTTGTCCACGACGACCACGAAGTGCCCCTTGGCGCCCTGCAGCACCGCCTGCTGCGGTACGAGGATGGCATTCGGTCGAATCGCGCCCAGGATGCGAACGCGTACGAACTGGCCCGGACGGAGCGCCGCGCCGGGGTTCGGGACCGTGGCGCGCAACAGGAAGGTTCCGGTCTGCGAGTTGTAGTCGGCGTTGGCGAACGTGATCCGCCCGCGCTTGGGGAACACCGAACCGTCGGCGAGCACAACCTCCACTTCGAAGTCTTCGTTGGCAGGCATGCGCAAAAGACCCTGCGCCTGCTCCTGGCGGCTTTGCAGCATATCGTTTTCGGAAATGCTGAAGTTCACCCAGATGGGATCGGTCTGCGCCACATAGGTGAGCACGCTGCTCTCGCCGCTGCCGCTCAGGTACTGGCCATCCTGCACCTTGGCGAAGCTCGACAGCCCGCTCACCGGCGTGGTGATGGTCGTGTAGCCGAGGTTGAGCTGGGCCTGCTCGACGTTGGCCTTCGCGGTCTCCACGGCGGCGGATGCGGCAAGGAACTGGCCGGTGGCATCGTCGAGCTCACGCTGGCTCAATGCGTTCCGCGCAGCGAGCGGCTTTACCCGAGCGAGGTTGTCGCGCGCCACCTGCAGCCGCGCCTGCTGCTCGGCGAGCTCGCCTTTTGCCGCGTCGAGCTGTGCCTTGAACGGCTTCGGATCCTGCAGGAACATGACCTGCCCGGCCTTGACGAAACTGCCTTCGGTGTAGACGCGCTTGTCGAGGAAGCCGCTGACCCGCGCCACGATCTGCACCTGCCGCGTACTCTGGGTTTGCCCCACGAACTCGAAGCTCACCGGCGTGTCGCGCGGCGTGAGCTTGAGCACCGTCACTTCAACCGGTGGACGCTCTTCCGCTTTCTTTTCCTCCTTCTTGCAGCCTGCCGTCAGAGCGGCGGCGAGGAGCACGGCGAACCCCAGGCGGGGCCACCACTCGTGGCGCTGGCGTAGCGATGAGATCACGAAGGCCTCTTGGTTTCTTGGAAGGAGATGCAAAGAAAGTCGCGGGATTATAGTTGAAATGCCCGGCTAAAGCGGACTCGAACACGGGTATCCCAACCGGATCGAATCAGTTGTGATCCGCCTGGTGTTCGGGCGCGCTCTTGTTCAACGCTGCGACCGCTCTTGCATAGCGCTCGATGCCGGGCACGGCGGTAAGGCCGTGAGCAACGATACTCAGCAGCACCGTCGCCATGACGGCGAGCCGCACCGTCGATTCTCCAGCCAGACTCAATTCGCCCTCGAGATAGACCAGGCCGAGCACGATGGACGCAAGCCCCCTCGGGCCGAACCAGCCCATGAAAAGCACGGTCGACCGGCTGAGCCCCGTGCCTCTCAGCGCGATCGCAACCGGCACCATGCGGATCAACGTCAGGCTCAGAACGCCGTACAGCACGACAGCAATGTTGAATTGGGTCCACGCCCGGGCGACCAACAACCCGAACAGGAAGAAGACGAAAAAATCGAAGAGCTGTCCCCACTCTTCGGTGAATTCGACGCTGTGCTTGCCGACTTCGCTGAAACCAACCTGCGTCGCGAGCCCGGCCACGAATGCAGCGATGAACATGCTCGCGCCGCTCTCCTCTGCGGCGAGCACGCAGGCAAGCGGCAGCACCACGACGCCGAGCTGCGTGAGCGGCTCTGCCATCCAGCCTTTGCGGTGGGCAAGCCCGAGCAGCCAGCCGCCGGCAAGGCCGACGCTAAGTCCGATCAGGCTTCCAAGCCCAAGCTGCTCGAAGAGAAATCGGGCAAGCACCCCACGGCCGAGCATGTTCTCCTCCGCGGCTATCGCCAGAGCGATGAAGAACATCAGGAAGGGGACCGCCAGTCCATCGTTCAGGCCAGCCTCCACGTTCAGTGCCTGTCGAATCCTTTCCGGTACCAGAGGGCTCGCCACGATCACCTGCCCGAGACCCGCATCGGTCGGGGCGAGAATGGCGGCCAGGATGCCCGCTTCCCACCAGGAGAGATTGCGGAAAACGACGATGGCGCATAGCGCACCGAGCGCGATGGTCAGCAGCATGCCTGTGCTGAGCAGGCGGATCGGCAGATTGGTGCGGCCTCTCAGCAACCGCGGCGCAATGCGCGAGGCATCGGTAAAGAGCGTCATCACCAGGCCCAGTTCGGCGACGAGCAGAAAGCCTTTGCGATCGAGTCCCACCTCGCTCAGCGCCTCGGGTGAGAACGCCAGGACTGCCCCGGCCGCGGTGAACAGGATGGGGGCCGTGAGAATCGTCTGTTCCAGCCGGCGAGACACCAGACTGTAGACAAATACGCAGAAGACGAATGCTGCGATCAACATCATGAGCCTACCTGATTAGTGACGAACTTCAGCTCGTCATTCCGGGGCCGCGTAGCGGAACCTGGAATCCAGAAGCGGAGCAGAGGATCCCCTCGATTCCGGGTTCTGCCCTTGGGCAGCCCCGAAATGACGGCTTTCGGTTCACCGCCAGAACATGAGCTGAGATTCGTCACTAATCAAGTGAGCCCAAGTCCTGGAAACACTGGATGAGTGCGGACGGTGGCTCGAGGCCCTACTCGCCGGCCATCGCTCTCGGTAATCAGGTTGTTGGGACTGGCGAAAAGCCCAACGTCGAGCCGCGCTTCGACGAGCACCGCGGCCCGATTTGCGCCCAGACCCCGGAGGACCGGGAACGTCGAAACCCGCAATTCATATCTTCCGCTTGCCCCTCGGCGTTTGCGAATAACGTTCGGCAAGCCGTTTGATCTAACTCAAAGAACATAACCGAGATTGTCCGAGAATGTCTGCTCAGGGTCTA
>JAEUMW010000416.1 GCA_016791345.1 Betaproteobacteria bacterium
GATGCCGAACTCCGCCGCCTGCTTGATGGAATTCTGCGTGTCGGTGCCGGCATTGGCCAGCCCGATCACCTTCGCACCCGAGGCCTGCGCCTTGAGCAGGAAGGAGGAGAAATCCTGACCGGGGAACGGATGGCGCACCGAACCCAGGACCTTGCCGCCCGCCGCGATCACCACTTCGCTCGTGTCCTTCTCCAGCGAGTGGCCGAAGGCGTAATCGGCGGTCAGGAAGAACCACGTGTCGCCGCCCTGCTTCACCACCGCGCGGCCGGTGCCCTCCGCGAGCGAGCGCGTGTCGTAGGTGTAATGGACGTTGGTGTCGGTGCAGTCCTCGTTGGTGATCTTCGTCGACGCGGCGCCGGAGACGATGCTGATGCGGTTCTTCTCCTTCGCCACCTTCATCACGGCGAGCGCCGTCGAGGTGCTGACGAGATCGATGATCATGTCGACGTTGTCGCGGTCGAACCATTCGCGTGCCTTGTTGGCCGCGATGTCGCCCTTGTTCTGGTGGTCCGCGAACACGACCTCGATCGGCTTGCCGAGCACCTTGCCGCCGAAATCCTCGACCGCCATCTTCACCGCCAGCACCGACCCCGGTCCGGCGAGATCGGAATAGGCGCCGGAGAGATCCGTGAGCACGCCGATCTTCACCACGTCGCTCGATACCTGCGCCGAGGCTGCCGGCGGGAATGCCAGCATCACCGCAGCCGCCACCGTCGCCACCGCCTTCTTCGCCTTTGTCATCCTCATCGCCTTCCTCTCGATTGTGGTGTCGTTCTTCGCGACATCCTCTCACACACCCAGCAGTTCGTGCAGTCGCTCCATGTTCGCGGCCAGCTCGTGCCGCTCCACCTCCAGTGCCACGCGCCCATGCTCCAGCACGAAATGCCGGTCGGCGAGCGGCGCGGCGAAGCGGAAATTCTGCTCCACCAGCACGATCGTGAGCCCTCGCTCCTTCAGCGCGCGCAGCACGCGGCCGAGCGCCTGCACGATCACCGGCGCCAGCCCCTCGGTGATCTCGTCGAGCAGCAGCAGGCGTGCGCCGGTGCGCAGGATGCGCGCGACTGCCAGCATCTGCTGTTCGCCGCCGGAGAGCCGCGTGCCCGGGCTCTTCCGGCGCTCCTTCAGGTTGGGAAACATCGCGTAGATCTCGTCGAGCGTCATGCCGCCGCTCGCCACCGCCGGCGGCAGCAGCAGATTCTCCTCGCACGTGAGGCTCGCATAGATGCCGCGCTCCTCCGGACAATAGCCGATGCCGAGGTGAGCGATGCGGTGCGTCGGCAAGCCGATCGCCTCGCGTCCGTTGATCATGATGGAACCGGTGCGCCGACCGACGAGGCCGAGTATCGCGCGCAGCGTGCTCGTGCGCCCGGAGCCGTTGCGGCCGAGCAGCGTCACGAGCTCGCCGCGGTTCACCTGGAAATCGACCCCGTGCAGCACGTGGGCCTCGCCATAGAAGGCGTGCAGGCCGGTGACGCGCAGGAATTCGGTACCGGCCGCGACGCTACTCATCTGCGGTGCCGACATAGGCTTCGAGCACGCG
>JAEUMW010000417.1 GCA_016791345.1 Betaproteobacteria bacterium
TCCGTCTACGCTTCTTCAGCTTGGGATGACAGACGACACGCGGGATCCCGCAAACGGGGAACGAGCCGCGCGCGAAGACGCGATGCGGGAGCTATGAATAGCAACTCCGCGGAGCTCAACCGCAGAACGGGCTCCGCAGCCAGGTCGTCGGATGGTCCGAACAGCCCGAGAAAGCCGAGCAGACCGAGGCAAACCGTAAGGACGACCGCCAATACCTGCGCCGTCCGCGACCACGGCGTTGTTGTCCTCCTAAACGAGGCCCATCCTGCTGGCTTCATAAACAGCCTCCCCTCGCGAATGCACGGCAAGCTTCTGGTAGATGTTCTTGACGTGGGTGGTGACGGTGTGCGGCGAGACTCCCAAGAGCCGAGCGATCTCGCCGAAGCTGAAGCCCTTGGCGATCAGGGAGAGGACTTCCGATTCCCGGCCCGAGAGAGCCGCTTCCGCGGTTGGCCCGGCCGGCGGCACAGGTACTCCCGGCTTGAACCGCTTCAGCAGTTGCCGCGCGATCACCGGACTGATGGGGGAACCCCCGGCGCGCAACTGCCGAATGAGCCCGACGAATTCTTCGGGCATGCTGTCCTTCAAAATGTAGCCGGTGGCGCCGGCTTCGATGCTGGCGAGCACATGGTCCTCATCGTTGAACACGGTGATCACCATGATGTCGGTGGCGGGGTAGCGGCGGGCCGTCTCCCGGATGAGGTCGACGCCGCTTCCGTCAGGCAGACCGAGGTCGGTGAGCAGCACATCCGGCGCGGCCTTGCTCAGCGCCTGCCGCGCGGAGGCAAGGTCCCCGACCGCGGCGAACAGCCTCAATTCCGGGTCGGAGGCAACGATCGAGCAGAACCGGGTCAGAAACGCCGGATCGTCCTCGACCACCATTACCGTGATCATTCCCCTCCCCTCGGCATGGCGTCCCTTGCTATTGGAATCTTCTGCGGCCCGTTGCGCAAGAGCGGTGCAGTGTCGGTGAAACGAACGCCGCAGTAAGCGCCAGTTCCTTGCCTTTCGTGCGCCGCCCCCATCGCGACGCAGCGTACCGATGCGATTACGGCAGCCGATAGGTTCCCCGTTTCTTGCCGATGAAGTTGTAGGTCCCGCTGGCCGCAGGCAGGCTGGTGACGACCTCCCACTCAAGATTGCCTTCGATGCCTTTGTAGTTCCCCGTCCCCGGTCCGAGGGTCGCCGTGCCCTTCTTGGCTCCGGGCGCGACGCTCCAGGGCTCGACGAACTTGTCACCGTCCTTGTCGGTGAACACGCAGTAGCCGTTCCTCGTTTCACCCCCTCTCACCCCAATGCAGTCTCCCGTGGCGTTGTGAAAGATTCCCTGCCCGGCGTCGTTGGTCGCGATCAGCCGGTTGTCCATCGCAACGACCCTGGTCCCATCGCCGACGTCGATCGTACGGCCAAGTGCCCCCGCTGCCGTATATGTCACCGCAAAACTGCCCTGCTTCGGCAAATCCTCGGCAGAGACCGACGGCACGTGGGCGAGCAGTGTGCAAAGCCCCGCTGCGAGCAGCGCGAAACCCGAATTGTGAACAATGTGATCTGAATGGACAGTCATAATCCACCTCCTTGGCAGAATTTCTCTCCAACCACGACGTGGCTGCGGAGGCTCAGCGTAAGGGGGCAAGGGGCTGATCGAAATCCCGTCAATGCGGACAGACATCCCGTGAACACGGGATGACGTGCCGCAAAAGCTTTGACGACGCCTCCGGAGAGGCGCGTGGGACAGCCTACCAATATGCCATCGGCTCGGGCAGTGCCGCGCCGCAGTCGCACGTTCGATCCGCCTTCGCAGAGTCGGCCATGTGCCCGCACGCCTCGCAGCGAACCCAGAGTGCGCCAATCCGTTCGGGAATCCAGACGCTGGTCATGAGCGCCTGGCCGAGCCCCTTCGGCCGAAAGACTCGAGTCATGGCTTCCTTGTGGGTGCCGCCGCGCAAGAGTTGCCGGGGATTTTCCGGACTCTCCCACGCCGTCACCGTGAGCATGCGATGGCCGACGATCATGCCCACCCAGCCGATGAATCCCTCCATCGGCAGCATCTCCACGACAGTCTGGCGCGAGAGCTCTCGGATCTCCTGCACCTCGTCGTCGGAGCGCGCTTCGACGGTAGTAATGCTGAATGCCCCAGGCTTGGTCTTCTTGCTCGACTGGACCGTGGTACTGGTTCCCCATGCAAAGGGACCAATCGAGCAGGGCTGCACGACTACCTGCAGGCCGAGTTGATCGGGCACCACCCGCGAGTCGAAGTAACCCCGCACCGAGCGAATGCGATCTCCCTCGACCTGGATGAAGTCGGCGCCGGCGAGCGTCACGCTGCGTCCGGTAGGCGGCAAGCCGAGCATCGAGCCAGTGTTCGTCCCGCGCATGATCCACTGCGCCGAAATGAGCCCGGCACCGTCGTCGGCAGCGCTCGCGGTCGCAAACGACAGATCCGGAAACGCAGCCCACAACCCCCTTGCGTAGGCGGCAATGGCGTCACCCTGAAGATTCTCACCCGCCGACGGGTCACTGTACGTCCCGCCGCTGGCGAAACTCGCGACGATCGCCTCTGCGTCGCGCCGGTTCCAGGCGTCGAAGTAGCGTTCTGCAACTTGCATGGGACTCATGATTTCCCCGTCGTCGCGTGACCGTGCCGCCGACTCTCGGCTCGCATTGCGCATGTTAGACCTCGCGCGGAGGGAAAGCGATGATGCAGATGCACTGTACGAACGGCTTGCCTAAGCCGTGCGTGTGGGTGCGCCGGACTTGCGCGCGTGCCGCCGCATCAGGATCCGCCACAACTCCTCCATCGTGTGGAATGGAGTCTTCCTGCCGCTTCGGACCTGCTCCACCATGCCGATTGGTTGCGGCGGATTGCCGTTCGCCTGCCGGTAGATTCGTACCACGTAGGTGTCGCCGCCCGTCGCCGGCATAGCGCGATCTCCCGTCCTGATTGGTGACGTGACGAACCTCAGCTCGTGAGCCGGCCGTGGACCGAAGCCGTCATTCCGGGGCAGCCCGTAGGGCAGAACCCGGAATCCGGGAGATTCTCGGCCTCCGTTTCCGTGGTTCCGCTACGCGGCCCCGGAATGACGTGCTGACGTCTCCCGCTCTCCAGCATCAAACTGGCCGCAACAGGGATACCAATCGGTTACGGATTGCGAAACTCAGGCCGCCTCTCGTCTTCAAGGTCCATCCGCTCCGGCGAGCAGTGCGCGGTAAAGCGCTTCGGAGGCAGGCGACGGTGTCACCCCGAGAGTCACCGAAATCGTCTGCCGCAATCGCCGGTACACGGCCAGCCCTTCCGCACGACGCCCGCTGTCCCGGTAGCAGCGCATCAGCCCCTGATAGAACTCCTCCGCCAGCGGATCGGCATCTATTCCCCGCAGGTACAGCGCGATCGCGTCGTCGTGCCGCCCCATTTCGTGCAGATAGCCGGCAAGCGCCCCGACATGGCGAATGAACAAGCTGCGCAGCCGCTCGCGCGGAGAAATCGTCCACGGCGCGTCGCTGTCCTCGGCGAAGAGCACGCCGCCGTAGAGGTCCAACGCCTTTCGCACCAGCAATGCAAACTCTTCCCGCTTCCCTGCCCGCGTCGCACGATCGGCCTCGGCAAGCAACCGCTCGAAGGCCCAGGCGTCGACCCAGCAATTGCACTGATTCAGGGTTACGCGTCCCTCATGGATCTGGATGATCTCGTCGTTGCCGAGCAGTTTGCGCAGTCGGTGCACGGCGATGGCGAAGGCCTGGTGACCGGAATCAGCCTCTTCATCCTGCCATAGGGCTTCGGTGAGACGCGTTTCCGGAACCTCTGCGCCACCGGACGCGATGACCGCCTTCAACAATGCCAGAGGCTTCCTCGGCGTCTTGCGGGGGAATTCCAGCGGCCGATCGTCCTTGAGCAGCAGAAAACGACCGAGCGTGAAGACCTTCACCGGCCACGGCCAGTCCACGATGTCGGGTACTTCCGGAAGCACCCGGCGCTGCCGGATGACCTCCCTGACGAAATCCGGTTCGATGCCGGCTGCGAGCGCACGCGAGCACAAACGAGTGCCATCAGTGGGGCAGAACCACAGGCTCTGCCTGAACGAGAGTTCGCGCGCGAGCCGCAAGGCCCGCCTGAGCGCATCCAGCGCCGTCGCGGGGTCATCTTCGGCGAAGGCGATCAGCGCCTGCTGCATGAGACCCTGGCTCACCACTGCCGGGTAGTCGATGCGAACCGCGAGCGGGAGCATCCGCCCAAGTTGGTCCTTGGCGCCCCCGAGCTCGCCCAGCTCCAGCAGGACGCGGCTGTAGAGCAGCCGGGAGCGCGCCTGCGATATCAGCCATCCGGTTGCTTCCGCCAGCTCGATGGCCCGCTCTGCGTACTTTGCAGCGGTCGGCAGACTGCCTTCGAGCAGCGCGGTGAACGAAGCGAGGTAGTTGTAGTAGCAGCCGGCAACGCCGCAGCTAACGTCCGCATTTGCCGCGATGTCCGCCAGCAGGCTCAATGCAGTCGCAACGTCGCCGCACAAGAGGGCCGCACGGCCGCCGTGCCAGCGCAGGAACGTATCCCAGGTGTGTATTCCGACCCTGCGCGCATGATCGAGTCCGGCAGTCATGGTGGCGAGCGCCTCGTCCAGTCTGCCCAATTCGATCTCGATTTGGATGCGGCCAAGATAGCTGAAGCTTCTCGCAAGCGCGGAGAGATCCTGCACCCGCGACGCTGCTTCGAGTATGAGCTTGGCCGGCACCAGATGTCCCCGCTGTGTTTCGTAGCTCACCGCCAGGTAAGCCAGATAGACGCGGTTCGCGCTGTCGGTTTCGGAGAGACCCAGCGCAATGGCGCGATCCCGCCACGCGCCGAACCGTGGATGCCACGGCCTGCGGTGCTGGAGCGCGACGTACATGCCATAGACGAATTGGTACTCGATCTCTTCCGAGGGAAAACCGGAATCCTCGGCGAGCAGCCCGTCGGCCATGGCAATCCACGGATCCATCTGCTTCACATCCCCCTTGGGGTCGAAACGGATGGCCTGAATGATCCGGGCCCATGACAGCAACAGTCCGGGCCGGTCCCGGTTGCGTTCGAACAATGTGAAGGCGCGCTGGAACCAGGTGATGGCAGCCGCAGGCGCAGCCGGAAGCAGGGCGAATCCGCGCCAGTAACACAGCCACCCATCGTCTTCGATCAGGGACGCCGGCAGGCAATCCAGCCAGCGGCCGAGCACGGCGTAGCGTCCTTGTTCGATGAGCAACTTTGCAGAAGTCAGCGCGATCGCAGCGATACGCTCCCAATTGCCCGTCCCCTGCAGCAACTCGACAGCGGCTTCGGGATGCCCGGCTTGTTCCAGGAGCAGCGCGGCGCGCTCAGAGATGGCAGACAGCTGCTCCTGCTTGAACAGCTTCTTTGCCCGCGTCAGCAGAAACTCGCGGAACAGCGGGTGATACTTGTATACGGGCTCGGTCTGCGCATCGCGGGCGATGAAATAGTTCTTGTGCACGAGCGCTTCGAGGATGTCCCCGGCTCGACTGTTGGCCGTAAGCCGCTCCGCCATGTCTGCCGAGATCGCGGGCGGCACCGCGGTCGCCAGCAGCACGTCCTGCGCGGCCGGATCCAGCCGACGAAAAACTTCCTCGGCAAAGTAATCGAACACGAGCTGCGGCGAACGTGGGTCGAGCCCCGTGGTTTCGCCCGGCGGCGGCGCTTTTCCCGATTCCAGCATGAGTATGACGCCGGCGACCCAGCCCTGCGTGGCGGCCGTGAGCGCCGCAAGGTCTGCGTCGCCCCGATCGATCCTTCCACGCGAAGCCACGACACCCCTTACCTCGTCGACGTCAAGCCGCAGCGCTTCGGGGGAGACTACCTCCATCAGGTCGTTGGCGCGCAGCCGCGCCAACTGCGGTGGCGGCTCTGCGCGGCTCACGACGACGACACGCCTCGACTCCGGTGTCTCGGCCAGACCATGGACAATCAGCTCATGCAGCGGTGAGTCGAGCGCAACCTCGTGATAGTCATCGAAGACGAGCAGCGATCGCCGCGGCAGCCGTTCGTGCAAGTTCTGGAAATACTGTCGCGTGAAGGCAGGAAGTCCGCGGCTGTAGATCGCGGTCAGCATCGGCAGCAGCGGCACGTCACGCGTGGCGGCATGTTCCGCGGCCCGGCCAAGGAAGTAGAAGAACGTGGCTGGATCGGCATCGCCTTCGTCCAGGCGATGCCATACGGGATTCAGGCGCCTCGCCTTAAGATAGCTTGCGACGAGAGTTGTCTTGCCCGCCCCCGGCGGTCCGTGGATCCAGACCACGCGATGCGCCGACGCGTGATCCAGCAGGCGGAACAGCCGCTCGTTGGGATGAATCGCCCGCAGCCGCGGCACCGTGGTTTTCGCGAGAGACGACATGGGCGCGCCAGTGCATCCATCCG
>JAEUMW010000418.1 GCA_016791345.1 Betaproteobacteria bacterium
AATCCCCTGGAGCTGTTGCAGCGCTCCGCGTTTGCGCACCTGCTGCGGGATCTGCTCGGCAGGTTTGCGTACGTCATCGTGGACACGCCGGCTGCCTCGCAGGGTGCCGACGCGCGCGTGATCGCCGCTGCCTGCGGTGCGGCGCTCGTGCTGACGCGCAAGGGTCGCAGCGGGATGAGCCTGACCGGCAACCTGCTGCGAGCGCTGACCAAAGGTCCGGGTCGGATCGCCGGCGTGGTCATGAACGATCATTGAGATGGCGCAACGCGTCCTCGTCGTCATTCCGACCGTGAACGAGGCGGGCACCATCGCACGGGTGGTCGCCGATCTCAGCCGCGATCTGCCGCCGTCGGCAGCGACCACCTTCGTCGTCGCCGACGGCGGCAGCACCGACGGCACGGCCGACGTGGTCCGGCGGATGCAGGCGCAGCGCGCCGACCTCCACTTCATGCCGAATCCCCAGCGCATACAGGCGGCCGCCGTCAACGCAGCGGTCCGGCAATACGGACGCGGCGTCGATGTGCTCGTGCGCTGCGATGCCCACGCCCGTTATCCTGCCGGCTTCGTGCGTGGTCTCGTCGAGACGCTGGAGCGCACGGCAGCAGACTCGGTCGTGGTGCCGATGGATTCCGTCGGCGAATCGTGCCTGCAGAAGGCGATCGCGTGGGTCTCGGACACACCGCTCGGCTCGGGCGGTTCGGCCCATCGCGGTGGACGCCGCAGCGGTTTCGTCGATCACGGTCACCACGCCGCATTTCGCGCGGAACAGTTCCGTCGCGTCGGCGGCTATGACGAGACCTTCACCCACAACGAAGACGCAGAGCTCGACTGCCGCCTGCGAGCCGCCGGGGCGCAGATTTATCTCGATGCCGACATCCGCGTCGTCTATCGCCCCCGTGCCAGTCTCGGCGGGCTATGGCGGCAGTATTTCGCCTACGGCCGCGGGCGTTCGCGTACCGTGCGGCGCCATCCGGGATCCATGCGGGCGCGCCAGCTCGCGGTCCCGTTCCATCTTGCCCTTTGTCTGCTGGCAGTCGCGCTCGCGGCATGGTCGCCCCTGCTCCTGGGGTGGCCGGTGCTCTATCTCGGTCTGCTGTGCGCCACGTCGGTCGCGCTGGCAGCGCGTCACCGCTCGCCGTGCGGACTGCTCGCAGGTGCGGCCGCTTTCGTCATGCACACCGCCTGGGCCCTCGGGTTCTATTGGGGACTCTGCAGCGTGCGCGAGTCGCGCTGGCGAGGTGAGGCCATCGCGGCGCCGCAGCCAACTCACCCCCTCGGCGATTCGGTGTGAAGTCGAGTCGCGGCATTCAGGCTCTGCTCGTCGATCCGTCTCTGTTCACGGCGCCGTACGATGCGGCGCTGACCGACGGATTGCTGAGTGTCGGTGTCGATGTGATGTGGGCGACGCGACCGACGCGACAGGGAGATCGGCAGGTGCTGCCCGCGTCCCGCATGGACCCATTCTTCTATCGCGGAGTCGATGAAACGCCGCGTCTTCCACCGGCCCTGCGCGGCTTGGCGAAAGGTGCGTCGCACATCCTCGGACTGTGCGCTCTCGTCTGGCGCGTTCTCGCGCGCAAGCCGGATGTCGTGCATTTCCAGTGGACGGTCGTGCCGTGCCTCGACGCGCTCGCAATCTGCGCCATCCGGCTGCTGCGTCCGGTCGTGCTGACGGTGCACGATCCGGTCCCCTTCAACGGCGAGCGCCGCGCATGGCTGCAGACGTGGGGTTTCGATCTGCCGATAAGACTCGCGAACCGAGTGATCGTGCATACCCAGGCCGGCCGCAGCACGCTCATCGAGCGCGGCGTGCCTGCGGCAAAGATCGTCGTCATTCCGCACGGACCACTGAGCCTCGCGGTGCCATTGCCCGAGAGCAACCCGCGGGAGCGTCGAGCGAACGACGGTCGATGGACGTTCCTGCTCTTCGGCGAGATCAAGGCCTACAAGGGGACGGATCTCCTCATCGAGGCGCTGGGCCTACTGCCGGAGCTGGTGCGGCAGCGGGCGCGGGTGATCGTGGCGGGTCGTCCGCAGATGGACCTGGGTCCGATCAAGCAGCGCATGGAGGCGCTCGGACTCTCCGACGTGGTGGAAATCCGCGCGCGGCGCCTGTCGGAAGAGGAGATGGCGGCACTCTTCGCGGAAACCGATTGCTTCGTCTTTCCTTACCGCCAGATCGACGCGAGCGGGGTCTACTTCCTGGTGAAGTCGCTGGGCAAGTGGGTGATTGCCTCGCGCGTCGGGGTCTTCACCGAGGATCTGCAGGAAGGAACGCAGGGCACATTGGTAACACCGGGGGACGTCCGTGCTCTTGCGGACGCCCTGGAGTTCGCTCTGCAAACGAGGCCGAGCGCAACGCCGCCGAAGAGCGAGGATACCTGGGCCGCGATCGGACGTGCCACGAAGGAGTTGTATGCCAAGGTGATGGCGTCGGGGGAGACATCACGGCCACGGTTTTTTCGCAGTCTGGGGAGCCGCGGTCGATGATGGCGATGGCAGTGTGCTCCTCGCACGGCGGCGGCCGTGAGATCCGGCGCGCATCAGGCGGGATGGTGCGTGTCCCGTCGCGACGTTCGCGGATAGGGCTCGTCTTCCTCTGCCTGTCCGTGATGCTTCCGCTGCAGACTGGCCGGGCGGACGTGGCGCAGTCCGTCTCGCAGGCTGCCGTTCCGGAGCCGATCCGCGGCAAGGGTTACAGCCTGGTGCAGAACTGGGACTTCGGCGTCAGCATTCGGGACGAAGCCGAGTTGCGCAAGCACTTCTACACGCGGTACGTCTACGCGAACGGCAAGCTCGATCACCTGAAGGACGAATGGCAGCGCTATCGGGACGAGGGCAATCACGTCTTTCACGACGGCACCCTGGCGCTGGTGGCGCGCGCCAACGGGGCGCTCAAACCCGGCGAGATCGAAAGCGGGATGCTGCGCTCCAAGTGGACCGGGCGGTACGGCTACTATGAGATCCGCATGAAGGTGCCGGCGGGTCGCGGCCTGTGGCCGGCATTCTGGCTCAATCCCGAAGATCAGAAATGGCCTCCGGAGATCGATGTCGTCGAGATCGTCGACAACGGCCGCGACACGTCGCGGGCGAGCTTCCACATCCTGCACGGACTCGGCGCAAAGGACGCGCCGGTGAACTTCACCCGTCTCAACAAATGGGGCGCCTACCGCCCGGGCGTCGACTACGCCGACGGCTACCACGTCTTCGCGGTGGAATGGACCGAAGAGGGTGTGCGTCACTACGTCGATGACGTCCTCGTCGCCGACCGCGCGTTTCAATGGAAGCACGACGACGGCACGGACGGGGGCGCGGCACATGTCCTCGTCAATCTCGCGGTGGGAGGTCAATGGCCCGGGCCGCCGGTCGATCTGAGCGTGTTTCCTGCGAGTCTCGAGATCGACTATGTCCGGGTCTGGCAGCGCTGACGTGGCGTCTATGGCCGGCTTCGGGATCTCGCTGCCAGGCGGTGCGACGCTGGCTGAAGTCGTCGCTGTGCGACCCGCTCAGGGCGCGCTCGCGCGTCAGGGGCTCATCATCGCCCTCTTTCTCGCGGTGACCGTCTTCAGCCGCTTCGGCATCAACCTGGGTTCGTATCCGCTGAGCTTCAGTCTTTTCATCGCATATGGCCTGCTGATCGTCGCCCTGGCGTCCGGCAATCTCGCGATTTCCCCGAGCCGGCTGCTCGTCTACTGCAGCGGTGTCGTCATCGGGATCGTGAGTCTGGTCGTCAACACAAGCTTCGCGCCTGCCGATCGCTCTTCCGCGACATCGCTGCTCCTGCTGGTCGTCATTTACCTGCCCCTGGTCTTCGTCCTCTGGCCCGTGGCGGATCAGGAGCAGGAGTTACGCTGGACCATGCGGGTGTTCTCCAACATCGCCTTCTTCTGCGGTATCGCAGGTATCGCCCAGTTCTTTGCGCAGTTCGTCATCCACGCCGACTGGCTCTTCGATTTCACCCCGTACATACCCACGGCACTCCAGCAGGGTGGGATCTACAACACCGTCATCCCCGTGGGCAGTCTCTACAAGTCGAACGGGTTCTTCTTCCGCGAACCGTCCGGCGCGTCGTTCGTGATGGCGCTGGCACTCCTGGTGGAGATGTCGTTCTTCCATCGCCCTGTGCGCATGGCCACTTTCGCCTTGGCGCTGGTGCTCACGTATTCCGGCACCGGCTTGCTGGCGCTGATGATCGGATTCCTGTTTTCGGTGAGGCCGCAGACTGTTGGCCGGCTGACTTTGGTGGCCGCCATTGGGGGGTTGTGTGCATGGGCAGCCAGCGACGTTCTCAATCTTTCCTTCACGCTCAACCGCATCCATGAGTTCACCGAAGAGCGGAGCAGCGCCTACATCCGTTACGTCGCGCCCATGCGCCTGGTGAACGACATCCTGTTCGACCACCCGTGGAGTTTCTGGATCGGCTTCGGACCGGGCACCATCTCGCGTCTCAGCCAGACCGACTACGAATTTCACGATCCAACGTGGGCCAAACTGCTGGTCGAGTACGGCATCCTGGGTTTCGCCGCCTTCCTGACCCTGATGACGACATGCATCCGCCGGCATGCCCTGCCGCTCCAGGTGCAGGCCGTTCTGTTCTTTTCCTGGCTGGTGATGGGCGGGCACCTGCTGACACCGGACGCGGTTTATCTGGTCGTCGTGCTCGGCGGTATCGTTGGCGCGGCCTCGCTCGCCGGATGCACCGCAAAGCCGGACGTGGGCGAGGCACCGACCAACAACCAGGGGGTTGCATGGGATATCCCACGATAAGCGTCATCATTCCTTGCTACAACTACGCGCGCTATGTCGGCGAGGCCATCGACTCGGTCCTGGCGCAGGGTTATCCCGCCGTGGATCTGGTGGTCGTGAACGACGGATCGTCCGACGGCTCTCTCGAAGTGATCCGCCGGCACGCACGAGACGGCACCATCATCGATCAACCCAATCGAGGGCATGTCCCCGCGTGCAATGCCGGATTCGCCGCGAGCCGGGGAGATGTGGTCATCTTTCTCGACGCGGATGATCTGCTCGAACCCGACGCGTTGATGTCGGTGGCGAGCGTGTGGACGCCCGTTCTTGCAAAGGTTCAGTTCGATCTGAAAGTCATCGACGCCGAAGGCAGAAGCCTGGGCAGGCGGCGCTTCGGGCATTTCGGAAGCGACTACACCGTCGAGCGCGTTCGCCGAGAATTCGCGCGCAATGCCACCTATCGATGGCCGGTCACGTCCGGAAACGCGTACTCGCGCTGGTTCGTGTCCCAGGTTTTTCCGCAGCGATTCCGCGGGACGGTGGATGGCTATCTCAATACCATCGCGCCCCTCTACGGAGATGTGCATACCCTGCCGGAAGCGCTGGGTCGCTACCGCCTGCACGACCGCACCCTCTCCGCCAAGACAAGAGCATCGTCCGGTCTCGTCGATACCATCGCGCGGCGCCGGGCCGAACTCGCGGAAATGCGACGGCACGCTGCTTCGTGTGGGGTGAGACTTGCGGATGCGGACCCGCTCGATCACGAACTGCCGTTCCTGAACTATCGACTCATGGCTGTGAGACTCGGGCTCGACTACCCGGGCTCCGATTGCGATCGTCCCTTGGTGTTGCTGCGAAAGGCGTGGCGTCACTTGAGAGAGGAAGCCTTGCCCGCATCCGTCAAGCTCATGCACGCGGCTTGGTTTGTGGTGCTCGCGGTGCTGCCGGGACGATGGGTGTCGTTGCTGGTCAAGGTGCGTTTCGAGCGAGCGCAGATCTCGCAGTCGTGGCGGCAAAGGCTCGGGCGTGTGGCGGCGCGGGGGGCATAGCGGTCGATGAGCAGCGTTCCTCGATCCGGCGAGGCGAGCATG
>JAEUMW010000419.1 GCA_016791345.1 Betaproteobacteria bacterium
GGCCTGCGCCGCCTGCGCTGCGACGTCGCACACGACGCCTTCTTCGACACGCTCACCGTGCGCACCGGTGCACGCGCCGCAGCCGTGCGCGCGGCCGCCCGCGCCCACCGCATCAATCTGCGCGAAGTCGATGCAGAAACCGTCGGCATCACGCTCGACGAGACGACGACGCGCGCCGACGTGGAAACGTTGTGGTCGCTCTTCGCGTCCGCCAACGCGGAGTTGCCCGCGTTCGCCGGGGTCGAGCCTGCGACGCCGTCCGCGATTCCGGCCGCGCTCGCACGCACGAGCACCTTCCTCACCCATCCCGTGTTCGGCGCGCACCGCTCCGAAACCGCCATGCTGCGTTATCTGCGCAGCCTCGCGGACAAGGATCTCGCGCTCGACCGCACCATGATTCCGCTCGGCTCGTGCACGATGAAGCTCAACGCGACGACCGAGATGATCCCGATCACGTGGCGCGAGTTCGCCGGACTCCACCCCTTCGCGCCAGCCGATCAGGCTGCAGGCTACCGCCAGCTCATCGCGGACCTCGAGCGGATGCTCTGCGCGTGCACCGGCTACGACGCGGTCTCGCTCCAGCCCAACGCCGGCTCGCAGGGCGAGTATGCCGGGCTGCTCGCGATCCGCGCGTGGCACGCGAGTCGCGGCGAGGGGCATCGCAACGTCTGTCTCATTCCCAGCTCGGCGCACGGCACCAACCCGGCGAGCGCGCAGATGGCGGGCATGCAGGTGGTGGTCGTGCAGTGCGATGCGCGCGGCAACGTCGACCTCGCGGATCTCGCGGCGAAGGCGGAAAAGCACGCCGACCACCTCGCCGCCATCATGATCACCTACCCTTCCACGCACGGCGTGTTCGAAAGTCAGGTGCGCGAGATCTGCGAGCTCGTGCATGCCCGCGGCGGGCAGGTGTACATCGATGGCGCGAACCTCAACGCGATGGTCGGCCTGTGCCAGCCCGGTCAGTTCGGCGGCGACGTCTCGCACCTCAACCTGCACAAGACCTTCTGCATTCCGCACGGCGGCGGCGGTCCCGGCGTCGGGCCGGTGGCGGTCAAGGGGCATCTCGCGCCGTTCCTGCCCGGGCACGACGTGGCGGGGGTGCCCGGCATCGGCGCGGTGTCGGCGGCGCCGTGGGGCAGCGCCAGCATCCTGCCCATCAGCTGGGCGTACATCGCGCTCATGGGCGCGGCGGGCCTCAGGCGCGCAAGCGAGGTCGCAATCCTCAACGCGAACTACGTCGCCGAGCGCCTGGCGCCGCACTTCCCGATCCTGTACACCGGCGAGCACGGCCGCGTGGCGCACGAGTGCATCGTCGATCTGCACGCGCTCACGGACAGGACCGGGATCACCGTCGAAGACGTGGCGAAACGCCTCATCGACTTCGGCTTCCATGCGCCGACAATGTCGTTTCCGGTGGCGGGGACGCTCATGATCGAGCCCACGGAGAGCGAATCGAAAGCCGAACTCGACCGCTTCTGCGACGCCATGATCCGCATCCGCCAGGAGATTCGCGAGGTCGAGGCCGGCACCCTGGATGCGAAGGACAACCCCCTGAAACATGCGCCCCACCCCGCGCAGGTGCTCGCTGGCGCGTGGTCTCATGCATACTCGCGCGAGACGGCCGTGTTTCCGGTCGCGTCGCTGCGGGCGAACAAGTACTGGCCGCCCGTGGGGCGCGTCGACAACGTCTACGGTGACCGTCATCTCGTGT
>JAEUMW010000420.1 GCA_016791345.1 Betaproteobacteria bacterium
CTCGCGCGCGAACTCAAGGTGGATCTCGGACGCGTCAAGGGCACCGGCGACAAGGGCCGCATCCTCAAGGAAGACGTCGAGGCCTTCGCCAAGAGTGGCGGTGCACCTGCCGCGGCCGCGCCGGCGGCGGCTGCAGCGGGCGGCGGCGTCGGCGGCATCAGCCTCCTGCCGTGGCCGAGCGTCGACTTCACCAAGTTCGGCCCGGTCGAGTCGAAGCCGCTGTCGCGCATCAAGAAGATCTCCGGCGCCAACCTGCACCGCAACTGGGTGATGATCCCGCACGTCACCAACCACGACGAAGCGGACATCACCGACCTCGAAGCCTTCCGCGTGCAGCTCAACAAGGAAGGCGAGAAGTCCAAGTCCCCCGTGCGACTGAGCATGCTCGCGTTCATGATCAAGGCCGCGGTGGCGACGCTGAAGAAGTTTCCTGACTTCAACGCCTCGCTCGACGGCGACAACCTGATCCTCAAGCAGTACTACCACATCGGCTTTGCGGCGGACACGCCGAACGGGCTGGTGGTGCCGGTGATCCGCGACTGTGACAAGAAAGGCGTGATGGCGATCGCGCAGGAGATGGGCGACCTCGCCAAGCTCGCGCGCGACGGCAAGCTCAAGCCCGACCAGATGCAGGGCGGCTGCTTCACGATCTCGTCGCTCGGCGGCATCGGCGGCACCTATTTCAGCCCCATCATCAACGCGCCCGAGGTGGCGATCATGGGGTGCTGCCGCAGCTTCTACAAGCCGGTGTGGGACGGCAAGCAGTTCGTGCCGCGCCTGATCCAGCCGCTGTCGCTGTCGTGGGATCACCGCGTCATCGACGGCGCCGCCGCGGCGCGCTTCAACGTCCATTTCGCGAACCTGCTCGCCGATTTCCGGCGCATCCTGCTCTGAAGGGAAACAGCCATGGCCAACGTCGTAGAGATCAAGGTTCCCGATATCGGCGACTTCAAGGACGTGCCGATCATCGAGGTGTCCGTCAAGCCCGGCGACACGGTGACGAAGGAACAGGCGCTCATCACGCTGGAATCCGACAAGGCGACGATGGACGTGCCCTCGCCGCAGGCTGGCGTGGTGCAGGAGGTGAAGGTCAAGCTCGGCGACAAGGTGTCCGAGGGCAGCCTCATCCTCACCCTCGATGCCGCCGAGGCCGCGGCCGGCGCACCGCCGAAGGAGAAAGTGAAGGAAGGCGCGTCGCCGAAGGCCGAAGGTGCGCCGACCGCCGACTACGGCGCACCGACCGGTGTGCTCGAAACGGTCGACGTGCATGTGCCCGACATCGGCGACTTCAAGGACGTGCCGATCATCGAGGTGTCCGTCAAGCCCGGCGACACCGTGACGAAGGAACAGGCACTCATCACGCTGGAATCCGACAAGGCGACGATGGACGTGCCCTCGCCCCTCGCGGGGACCGTGAAGGACGTGAAGGTCAAGGTGGGCGACAAGGTGTCGGAAGGCACGGCGATCCTCTCGCTTACGACCGGCGCCGCCACCAGCGCCTCGGCGCCCGCTCCGGCTGCGGGAGCACCGGCCGCGGCACCGGCGCCGACTGCTGCCTCGTTCGGCGGCAGCGCCGACATCGAATGCGAGATGGTAGTGCTCGGCGCGGGTCCCGGCGGCTACTCGGCCGCGTTCCGCTCGGCCGATCTCGGCATGAAGACCGTGCTCATCGAGCGCTACCCGACCTTGGGCGGCGTCTGTCTCAACGTCGGCTGCATCCCCTCGAAGGCGCTGCTGCACACGGCAGCGGTGATGGACGAGGTGGTCGCGCTCGCGCATCACGGCATATCGTACGGGGCACCGCAGCTCGACATCGACAAGCTGCGCGGCTTCAAGGAGGGTGTCGTCAAGAAGCTGACCGGCGGCCTCGCAGGGATGGCGAAGGGCCGCAAGGTGGAGACCGTCCGCGGTGTGGGACGCTTCCTCGACCCTAACAACATCGAGGTCGAGCTCACCACCGGCAGCGGTCAGGAAAAGACCGGTGAGAAGAAGGTGGTGCGCTTCCAGAAGGCAATCATCGCCGCGGGCAGCCAGGCGGTGATGCTGCCCTTCATGCCGAACGACGATCCGCGCGTGGTCGATTCCACCGGCGCGCTGGAGCTCAAGTCGGTGCCGAAGCGCATGCTCGTCGTCGGCGGCGGGATCATCGGGCTCGAGATGGCGACGGTGTACTCCACCCTGGGTTCCCAGATCGACATCGTCGAAATGCTCGACGGATTGATGACGGGGGCGGACCGTGACCTCGTCAAGGTGTGGGAGAAGAAGAACGCCGGGCGCTTCGCCAACGTCATGCTGAAGACCAAGACCACTGCGGCCGAAGCGACGCCGGAAGGCATCAAGGTCTCGTTCGAGGGCGACAAGGCACCGCCGGAGCCACAGCTCTACGACCTCGTGCTGGTAGCGGTGGGACGCAGCCCGAACGGCAGGAAGATCGACGCCGAGAATGCCGGCGTGATCGTGACGGACCGCGGTTTCGTGCCGGCCGACAAGCAGCTGCGCACCAACGTGCCGCACATCTTCGCCATCGGAGACATCATCGGCCAGCCCATGCTCGCGCACAAGGCGGTGCACGAAGCGCACGTGGCAGCGGAAGCCGCGCACGGCGAGGCCTCGTACTTCGACGCGCGGCAGATCCCGTCGGTGGCTTATACGGACCCGGAAGTGGCGTGGGCCGGGCTTACCGAGGAGGAGTGCAAGGCCAAGGGCATCAAGTACGGCAAGGCCGTGTTCCCGTGGGCCGCCTCGGGGCGCGCGATCGCCAACGGGCGCGACGAGGGCTTCACCAAGCTCATCTTCGACGAAGCGACGCACCGCTGTATCGGCGGCGGCATCGTCGGCACACACGCAGGCGATCTGATCGGCGAGGTGTGCCTCGCCGTGGAGATGGGCGCGGATCCGACCGACATCGGCAAGACCATCCATCCGCACCCGACGCTGTGCGAGTCGGTCGGCATGGCGGCGGAGCTGTTCGAGGGCGTATGCACCGACCTGCCGCCGGCCAAGAAGAAGTGATCATCGACTGATCTCTTGCGCGGCGCCGGGCACATAGACCCGGCGTCGCTATTCACGTTCGATCAGCCCGCGCAGACCGCGCGCGGCAAGGAGGGTGTATGGACAACCGACTGCGCGAAGCAGCACTCGAGTATCACCGGCTGCCCACGCCGGGGAAGATCTCGATTGCTCCCACCAAGGGACTCTCCAACCAGCGCGACCTTGCCCTCGCCTACTCGCCCGGCGTTGCCGCCGCGTGCGAAGCCATCGTCGCCAATCCGCGCGAGGCGGATACGCTCACCTCGCGCAGCAATCTCGTGGCGGTCGTGACCAACGGCACCGCGGTGCTGGGTCTCGGCAACATCGGCGCGCTCGCCGGCAAACCGGTGATGGAGGGCAAGGGCTGCCTCTTCAAGAAGTTCTCCGGGATCGACGTGTTCGACATCGAACTGAACGAAACCGACCCCGACAAGCTGGTGGAGATCGTCGCCGCACTCGAGCCCACCTTCGGCGGCATCAACCTGGAGGACATCAAGGCGCCCGAGTGCTTCTACATCGAGCGCAAGCTCCGCGAGCGCATGAAGATCCCGGTCTTCCACGACGACCAGCACGGCACCGCGATCATCGTCGGCGCCGCCTTCCTGAATGGGCTCAAGGTCGTTGGCAAAGACATCAAGCGCGTGAAGCTTGCCGCCTCCGGCGCGGGCGCCGCGGCGCTCGCCTGCCTCGACCAGCTGGTGAGCCTTGGGCTGCCGATGGAGAACATCACCGTCGCGGACATCAAGGGTGTCGTGTACCAGGGTCGAACCGAGGAGATGGACCCGAACAAGGCGCGTTACGCACGGGACACGCAAGCGCGAACCCTGGGCGAGATCGTCGCGGGCGCGGATGTCTTCCTCGGCCTTTCGGCGGGCGGCGTCCTGAAACCGGAAATGGTGAAGACGATGGCGGACCAGCCGCTCATCCTCGCGCTCGCCAATCCGCACCCGGAGATTCTTCCCGAGGACGCGAAGGCCGTACGCCCTGACTGTGTCATCGCCACGGGACGCTCGGATTACCCGAACCAGGTCAACAATGTCCTCTGCTTCCCCTTCATCTTCCGCGGGGCGCTCGACGTCGGCGCCACCACCATCAACGAGGAGATGAAGCTCGCGACGGTGCACGCCATCGCCGACCTCGCGCACGCCGAGCAGTCCGACGTCGTGGCCACGGCCTACGGCGAGAAAGGCCTGAGCTTCGGCCCGGAATACCTGATCCCGAAGCCGTTCGACCCGCGCCTGATCGTCAGGATCGCGCCCGCCGTCGCCCGCGCGGCGATGGACAGCGGCGTGGCGACGCGGCCGATCACCGACTGCGATGCCTACCGCGAAAGCCTGAGCCGCTTCGTGTACACGTCGGGCGGCGCGATGAAGATCGTCTTCGCGGCGGCGCGGCAGATGTCAAAGCGGGTCGCGTATGCCGAAGGGGAAAGCGAGAACGTGCTGCGCGCCGTGCAGGTGGTGATCGACGAGAAGCTCGCCCAGCCCATCCTGATCGGACGCCCCGACAAGATGCGCGAGCGCATCGAGAAGTTCGGGCTGCGCATCCGCGACGGTGTCGACTGCGAGTTCGTGAACATCGACTCCGACCCGCGCTACCACGACACATGGACCGAGTATTACCGGCTGACCAAGCGCCGCGGGGTCTCGTACGACGATGCGCGCGAAGAGGTGCGCCGGCGCAACACACTGGTCGCGGCGATGCTCGTGCACAGCGGGGACGCCGACGCGATGCTGTGCGGGACCGTCGGACGATACGCCTCGCACATGCGCCACATCACGAACGTGATCGGCCTGCGCAAGGGTGCCAGCACCTTCGCCGGCATGAACGTGCTCACGCTGCCGGAACATACGGTGTTCATCTGCGACACGCTGGTGAACCCCGATCCGACGCCGCAACAGCTGACCGAGATCACGCTGCTCGCCGTCGAGCAGCTGCGCCGCTTCGGCGACGTGCCGCGCGTGGCGCTCCTCAATCACTCCAGCTTCGGCAGCTCCGACGCGCCGTCCGCGCGCAAGATGCGGGAAGTGATGGCGCTTCTGGAAGCGCGCAATCCCGACTTCGAACTGGAGGGCGAAATGCAGGGCGATGCCGCCGTCTCGAAGGCGGTGCTCGACAAGGTGTTCCCCGATTCGCGCCTGACCGCCCCCGCCAACCTGCTCATCATGCCGAACCTCGACGCGGCGAACATCGCCTACAACCTGCTCAAGGTGATGGCAGGCGGCGGCATTACCGTCGGCCCGATCCTGCTCGGCGCCGCGAAGCCGGTGCACATCCTCGACCCGGGATGCTCGGTGCGCCGCATCGTCAACATGACCGCGCTCGCCGCAGTGGATGCCGACATCAAGCGCGAACGCTAGCTGGAGGGGCGGGCCCACACGCAGTTTCGATCGATCGACTCCTGAGCAGAGGCAGAACATGGCGCATCGCAAGCTCTACCAGTCGCTGTACTTCCAGGTGATCGTTGCGATCATCCTCGGCATCACGCTCGGGCATTTCTTTCCCGAGACCGGCGCGGCGATGAAGCCGCTGGGCGACGGCTTCATCAAGCTCATCAAGATGATCATCGCGCCGATCATCTTCTGCACGATCGTCGTCGGCATCGCCGGCATGGAGAACATGAAGACGGTCGGCAAGACCGGCGGCTACGCCCTGCTCTACTTCGAGATCGTCAGCACCGTCGCGCTCGTCGTCGGCCT
>JAEUMW010000421.1 GCA_016791345.1 Betaproteobacteria bacterium
AGCTCGTCGTGCTCGGCCTGGGAGAAGAGGTCCATCGCCACCCAGTCGGGGTCGGTGCTGCCGTCGCAGATGACGAGGATCTCCGACGGACCGGCCACCATGTCGATGCCGACCACGCCGAAGACCTGCCGCTTCGCCGCCGCGACGTACGCGTTGCCGGGGCCGACGATCTTGTCCACCTGCGGCACGCTCCCGGTACCATAGGCAAGCGCACCGATCGCCTGGGCGCCACCCATGGTGAACACCCGGTTGACGCTGCACAGCGCAGCCGCTGCCAGCACCATCTCGTTCTGCTCGCCATGCGGTGTCGGCACCACCATGGTCACTTCGCCGACACCGGCGACCTTGGCCGGAATCCCGTTCATCAGCACCGATGACGGATACGCCGCGCGCCCGCCCGGCACGTACAGGCCCACGCGATCGAGCGGCGTCACGCGCTGACCGAGTTCGGTGCCGTCCGCTTCGCGGTAGCTCCACGAGTCCTGCAACTGGCGCATGTGAAAGGCACGAATGCGCTCCGCCGCGTGCTCCAGCGCCGCGCGCTGCGCGCCGGGCAAGCCATCGAGCGCTGCTTGCAGCCGTTGCGGGGCGACTTCAAGCGTGCGCATCGATTCCGCCTGCAGATGATCGAACCGCCGCGTGTAATCGAGAACCGCCGCGTCGCCGCGTCGCTTCACGTCGGCGAGAATCTCGCTGACCGCCGTCTCCACCCGCGGGTCCTGCGCCGACTCGAAGGCGAGCAGCGCCGCCAGCTGCGAGTCAAAGTCCGGCTGCGTGGATGCGAGGCGTCGCAGCATCGGCGTGCGGTTGCGAGGAGAGCCCGCCGACCGCCCGCGCCATGGCGTCTATGAGCGGCTGGATGCGGTCGCGGCGCAGCTTGAGCGCCGCCTGATTGACGATGAGCCGCGCCGAGATCGGTGCGATCAGCTCCACCGCCTTCAAGTCGTTCGCGCGCAGCGTCCCGCCACTCGACACCAAGTCGACGATCGCATCGGCGAGACCGGTCAGTGGTGCGAGCTCCATCGAGCCGTAGAGCTTGATCAGGTCGACGTGCACGCCCTTGCGCGCGAAGTGATCGCGCGCGGCGTTCACGTACTTGGTCGCGACGCGCAGCCGCGCACCGTGGCGCACCGCCGACTCGTAGTCGAAGCCCTTCGGCACCGCGACCATCATGCGGCACGCGCCGATGCCCAGGTCGAGCGGCTGGTACAGCCCCTGGCCGCCATGCTCGTAAAGCACGTCCTTGCCGGCGATGCCGAGATCGGCCGCGCCGTGCTCGACGTAGGTCGGAACGTCGGTCGCGCGCACGATGAGAAGGCGCAGGTCGGGGCGCGTCGTGCCGACGATGAGCTTGCGCGAGCGCTCCGGGTCCTCGGTCGGCACGACTCCTGTCGCCGCGAGCAGCGGCGCGGTTTCGTCGAAGATGCGCCCCTTCGAGAGGGCGAGCGTGACGGGTTTCATGGACCCCGCATTTTACTGCACGGCGGCGCGCGGCGCCTCGACGAGCACCGCAGCCCGCGGGTGTATGCGACGCACGCGCGCACCGAGGTGGGCGAGTTTCTCCTCGAGACGCTCGTACCCGCGATCCAGGTGGTAGATGCGATCGACGGTCGTCTCGCCCGCCGCCACGAGGCCGGCGATCACCAGTCCGGCGGAGGCGCGCAGGTCGGTTGCCATCACCGTCGCCCCCTGCAGCCGCGCGACCCCTTGCACCACCGCCGTGTTGCCGTCGATGCGGATGTCGGCGCCGAGCCGCTGCAATTCGACGGCGTGCATGAAGCGGTTCTCGAAGATCGTCTCGCGGATGACGGCGGTGCCCTGCGCAACCGTGTTGAGCGCCATGAACTGCGCCTGCATGTCGGTCGGAAACGCCGGGTACGGTGCGGTGCGGATCGACGTCGACTTGAGCGTGCGCGGCGCGGTGAGCTGAATGGCCTCGAATGCGGATGACTTCTCGGAGGTGATCTCGCAGCCGGCGTCCATGAGCTTGTCGACGACGGCATCGAGATAGCACGACGAGGCGCCGAGCAGCCGCACCTTGCCGCCGGTGGCGGCCGCCGCGCACAGGTAGGTACCGGTCTCGATGCGATCCGGCATGATCCGGTGCCGCGCGCCATGCAGTTGCGGCACGCCGCGAATGCGGATCACGTCCGTCCCCGCGCCGGAGATCTGCGCGCCCATGGCGACCAGGCAATTGGCGAGATCCACGACCTCCGGCTCGCGCGCGGCGTTCTCGATGACCGTGTCACCCTCGGCCAGGCAGGCTGCCATCATGAGGTTCTCGGTGCCGGTGACGGTCACCATGTCCGTGAAGAGGCGCGCGCCCTTGAGGCGTGGACTCGACGCCTGGACGTAGCCATGTTCCACCGAGATCTCCGCCCCCATCGCCTGCAAACCCTTGATGTGCTGGTCGACGGGGCGCGCGCCGATCGCGCAGCCACCCGGCAGGCTCACCCGCGCCTCGCCGGCACGGGCCACCAGGGGCCCCAGCACGAGGATGGACGCGCGCATGGTCTTGACGAGCTCGTACGAAGCGAGCGGTCGGTCGAGCCGGGACGCGTCGAGCGTCACCATGTCGGCCTCCTGCAGAATCCGCACGCCCATCTGCCGCAGCAGCGTGAGCATGGTGGCCACGTCCTTGAGCCGCGGCACGTTGGTGAGCGTGAGCGGCTCCTTTGTCAGCAGCGCCGCACACAGGATCGGCAGGGCCGCATTCTTCGCGCCGGACACACGGACCTCTCCGTGCAGGGCGACGCCGCCCTCGATTGCGAGCTTGTCCAAGGAAATTCTGACCTTCTGGAATTGAAAGAAACCGCGCTAGCGGCTGGCCTGCCACTGCTCGGGTGTCAACGTGCGCATGGAAAGCGCGTGGATCTCTTCGCGCATCCGATCGCCCAGGGCTGCGTATACGAGCTGATGACGCTGCACCGGCGTCTTGCCTGCAAATGCACTGCTCACGATCAGCGCCTCGAAATGGTGACCGTCGCCTTCCACCTCCACGAGCTGGCAGGGGAGCTTGTCGGCGATGTTGTGCTTGATGCTGTCGGGGGTGACCATGAATTGCCCTTTGCAAGACTAATACCGCAGCTTGTACCCGCGCGCGAGCAGCCGCAGGGTGAGGCATGATAAGGCGGCGAGACTCGCCAAGACAACCGCGAGGCTCCACAGCGGCGGAAAGTCGGAGTGGCCGAAGAAACCGTAGCGGAAGCCGTCGATCATGTAGAAGAACGGGTTCAGGTGCGATGCCGTCTGCCAGAACGCCGGCAACGAATGGATCGAGTAGAAGACGCCGGAGAGGAACGTGAGCGGCATGATGAGAAAGCTCTGGAAGGAGGCGAGCTGGTCGAACTTCTCCGCCCAGATGCCGGCGAGGACGCCGAGGCAGCCGAGCACCGCGCTGCCGAAGAAGGCGAACAGGAACGTCCATAGCGGGTGGTCGAGCCGCAGTTCCGCGAACCACACCGTCGCGATGAGGATGCCCACGCCGACCGCCAGACCGCGCACGACCGCCGCGAGGACATAGGCCAGGAAGAACTCGCCGGGCGAGATGGGCGGCAGCAGCACAAACAGGATGTTGCCCGTGATCTTCGACTGGATCAGGCTCGACGAGCTGTTGGCGAAGGCGTTCTGCAGGATCGACATCATCGCGAGCCCGGGGATGAGGAAGGCGGCGTAGCTCACGCCGGGGAACGCCTCCACGTGCCCCGCGAGCACGTGCGAGAAGATGAGCAGGTAGAGGAGTGCGGTGACGACCGGCGCCAATATGGTCTGGAAGCTCACTTTCCAGAAGCGGAGCAGTTCCTTGTAGAACAGCGTGAGGAAACCGGATTGCATGGCGCGCCGGACCTATCGGTGCATGATGCGCACGAACACGTCCTCGAGGTCGGGGACGGCGATCTCCATGTCCTGCACGTCGATCCCCGCCTCGCGCAGCGCGGTCAGGATCGCCCCCACCTGCGCGAAATCCTTGAGCTCGACTGTGCGCACGCCATCCTCATGACCGGGCTGCAACGCTTCGAGCGCAGCCGGCAGCCGATCCGGATCGAGCCGCAGCCGCAGCGTGCGGCCGGGCACGCTGCGCAGCAGGTTTGCCGTGGTGTCGAGGGCGACGATGCGTCCGGCCTTCATCATCGCGATCCTGGAACAGAGCATCTCCGCCTCTTCCAGGTAGTGCGTGGTGAGGACGATGGTGTGCCCTTCGCGATTCAGATCGCGCATGAAGGCCCACAGCCCCTGCCGCAATTCCACGTCCACCCCGGCAGTGGGCTCGTCGAGCACGATCACCGGCGGCTTGTGCACCAGGGCGAGCGCCACCAGCACGCGCCGCTTCATGCCGCCGGACAGCGCACGCATGTTGGTCCGCGCCTTCGAGGT